>NZ_WOWT01000028.1:0-53813 GCF_009746545.1 Oceanobacillus sp. AG | reverse complement strand
CTTCATGTACGGTTTGATGAGGGGGAACAGGAAAAGGAATTGCCCTCTTGTCTGGCTTAGTAAGGTGGAACACCCTGAAACCCGAGGACAAGAAGGCAACTATCTAATTCCTGTTTTCTACTCTACAGTGTGATAACTTTGAAATTTGTAGCTGGTTTCCAAAATGAATCAATCTTTTTTCTGCAATTTCATCTGTAACGTTATATTGGTTTTTTATAAAAGGTATAGCTTCGGGTATACTTGCAATTTTATGTTTTAGTAACGATTTTTGTAACATGAAAGTAGGTACACAGAAATGAAGTGCAAAGTTATTTGCTTTCAACGCTTGAAAGAGGATGGATATGATGTAGATCCTCCGCGGCACGCGCATGGTTATACCTTTTATGTCAATGCACCCGGAGGATTTATGGTCGAAGTTAATAGTGAATGAGAGTGATGGCTTGATTGAATTGCTGAAAAATAAAAAGGAAACAAAACGTCGTTAAAGGTAGGGGGCTGGAATAATGAATGATTTTTATACAACATTAAATTATGTAAATAAAATGATTTACGAGCCAAATGATTTAACTGTAAAGTCAATTCAAGAAGAGAAGCAAAATTCTAAGTATGGTGCTGGTACATTTCAATTATCTTCTAAAACAGTCCGATTTAGAGTTGCGAATATAACCCCTACTAAAATAGGGCAGTTTGTTGCATTTTGGGAAAAAGACGAAAATAATAAAAATCAACCCTACTCATATAAGGAAGCCCCTGATTTATTAGTCATAACTACCTTTAAAAATGAAAATGAATTTGGGCAATTTATTTTTCCAAAAGAAATTCTTTTAAAACAGAACATTCTTAGGTCTACTTCAACAAAGGGCAAAATGGCAATAAGAGTTTATCCTAACTGGGATAGTCCGAGTAGTAAACAGGCTATGAAAACCCAAAAATGGCAGTTACCTTATTTTGTTGATATGTGTAATCCGAATAAATTACCCTTAGAAAAAATAATAGAACTGTATTCTTTTTAATCATTTATCGGGAAATTGCTGAAAATCAAAAGCTTAATTTCTTACTAAAAACTGAGGAATTAAGCTTTTTTATTTTCCAAAATCCTTAACATTGTAAATACGCAGTTTTCCTTACCGCTCCCCCTTGAATAACGTCTACGAGTCAGATTGTGGAGGAAGGGGATACTCTTTTAAAAAAGAGCTTGAAAAACATTTTAACTCGTATTAACTTATCCAACAGGTATTGGTGAGATGAGGGAACTTATTAAATCTTTACCATCCCGTTATGGTATGTAACTTTTTCTTATTGAGACATGTATTTCTATTGAAAGTGAAGATTAATTGCTTGAATAATTTGGTCAAAATTGGAAAATGCCTTTGCGAGGGAAATAGGAATTTGGAACATTTAGTATTTTTCATTAAAAAACTAACTTAACTCTTGAATTTCAAGAGAAAGTTAGGCTTATTTTCTTTCATGAGGAAGGATATATCTCAAAGAATCCAGCTTTTAAACTGGAAGAACCAAAATTAGAACAACAAATTCCGAAGTTTCTTTCCAAACTTGAGATTGAACATCAACGCGTGTGGTGTCATACTCCAATGGTATCTTGGGAAACGCGATGATGAAGGAAGATCGTTCATTTAGGCTAGCGAAAAAATAAGGTATAATAAGTGTATGGAGTGACGGAGGTGCGTCATATGTCTATTCCTGATAAAATCATAAAAGAAATTGATATGTTAAGTGAACAAGAATGGCAAAAGGAACTAGATAAAATTAAAGAAATATATATGGCTGAGGACGTTGTTTTATTGTCGGCAACGAATTAGCTTTGGATATAGATGTTATTATTGCACCAGTTACCGATCAGAAGCCAAGAAATCAATTTGACATAGCCTTAAAGTATTGGGAGTAAGGGATTGTTAAGGCCGTCAGTTGTACATATTTCCAAAATTACTTCCATTCACGACACAGAATTGAAACGTCATTTGGAAGAATTACATAGGCATGATCTTGAAAACGTATTAAATATGTGTAGATAGTTATTTTAATATTTAGTTATCAATTCAACAATAGGGCCTTTTAATTGAATGAAGCATTTAGATTTATATGTTAGGGATGATAAGGTGAATATTAGACCAAACAAGAAAACAGAAGTCAATAAATTAGTAGAGATATGGTATGAGGGTTCTTTAATAGCACACGACTTTATTGATAAGAATTATTGGAAATCACAGCAAACGAAGATGGAAGAAAAGTATATCCCAATGTCTGAAACCTATGTTGTAAGTAATGAAAAAGACATTGTCGGCTTCGTATCGATGATGAATAATTATTTGGCTGCATTATTTATTGATGTTAAGCATCAAGGTGGAGGATATGGAAAGGGCTTGTTAGATTTTGTTAAAAGGCAAAGGGAAAATATACAATTAAAAGTGTACAAGAAAAATAACAAAGCTGTTGATTTCTATTTAAAAAATGGCTTTGTAATAAAAGAAGAAACATTAGATGAACAGACTTCCGAGGAAGAATATTTAATGGAATGGGAAAAGGATTAAGTGTCGTTTGACGAGTTTGCTGTTTATTTAAATAATGGTATATCGTGATGAAAATGAATATACATCTTTTTGAAAGTAGGGCTATCAATGACTATGTTAACAAAGGCTATAGCAGAAGATATTGTGAACAGGACGATGCGGATACTTACTCATAATATTAATGTAATGGATCAAGACGGCGTGATTATAGGAAGTGGTGAAAAAGATAGATTAGGTCACTTTCATGCGGCAGCACTTCAGGTAATTCGGGAAAATAAACGAATAGATATAGATCACGTTAAAAGCAAGCAGTTACCGGGAACGAAACCTGGGATTAATTTGCCGATTGTGTTTGAAAAAAAGATTGTCGGCGTGGTAGGTATTACAGGTCGTCCCGAAGATATTTCCCAGTTTGGAGAGTTAGTTAAAATGGGAGCGGAACTTACCTTGGAACAGGCTGCACTCACTCATCAATTACAGTGGGAAGAACGTTTGCGTGAAGAATTAGTTTTTGAGGTCATTAACGATCGGACGAATGATTTATTAATCGAGAGGGCAGCTAGAATGGGGATTGACTTACGCACACCGCGCATCGCAGTCCTTCTCCATTTTATGTCTGATGAGAATGAAAGAGAGTTAGCAAAAATTAAGCAAGATAGTTTAACTTATTTAAAAAATTATTGTGATACAAATGATCTTGTCGCAAGCGTGCAAACGACTAAAATAGTGATATTAAAACAATTTTCTGAGTCTCAATCCATTGAATCACTGTATAAAAGAATAGAGGCATTACTTAAGCAGTTAACATTTAGATCAAATGGACAGTGGCAAGCCAGTATTGGTAATCCATTTTCCGAGTTAGAAGATGCGAAACGTTCATATCAATATGCTCGAGAAGCTTTGGCAGTGGGGACGATACTATATCCCGAAAATACAATTTATGTTTATGACGATTTATATTTATCTATTCTTTTACATGCCAATCGTTTGCCTGCTGATTTTTCAAAACACTATCATTCCCTCGTTATGGAAGATCAAAGTGGTGATTTGCAAACGACGCTAGAGACATATATTGATAGTCAAGGGGAGTTATCTCGTGTTGCAGAGAGATTGTTCATCCATCGTAATACGCTGAGTTATCGACTGGAAAAAATTAAACGTATTACCGGGAAAGACCCTAGAAACATACATGATTTGTTAAATTTGTATATCGAACAAATAGCATATAAATTACAATCTTAAATTGTGCAGATGACTTAAAGTATAATCTTTTATGTGCCTTCTTTTGTTTATTTGCTTAATGTAATCGCTTTTGCAAAACGATACAATAGAATTATCATCATGATTATAATACAAAAGGAGTGACACTAGATGGAAATAGAAGTAAGCGCTTTAGGCGCTATCATTGCCCTCGTTATTGCTATTTTTCTTATCCTTATTAAAGTGCCACCGGCATACGGGATGGTAGCAGGAGCATTGTTAGGTGGTCTTTTTGGCGGAGTCGGTATAGAAGATACAGTGACGCTCATGATTGAAGGGGCTGAAAGCATTATTCCGGCTGTTCTTCGTATATTAGCGGCAGGAATTTTAGCAGGGGTCCTTATTCAGTCGGGAGCAGCATCAACAATTGCTGAAACAATAGTTCAACGGCTAGGTGAAAAGAAAGCGCTTTTGGCTTTAATACTTGCTACCTTGTTATTAACAACGGTTGGTGTATTTATTGACATTGCCGTCATAACTGTGGCGCCGATTGCTTTAGCGATTGGACATCGAGCTGGACTTTCAAAAATGGCTATACTCATCGCGATGATCGGTGGAGGTAAGGCTGGTAATATTATGTCACCGAACCCTAATGCTATTGCAGCATCTGATGCTTTTGATGTACCGTTAACGTCCATCATGGCTGCGGGAATTATCCCCGCTATGTTTGGTATTGTGGTCACATACGTGATTGCTAAACGACTAATAAACAAGGGAAGCTTTACAACATCAGAAGAACTACAAGCAGCAAGTGGCGAGAAAGCACCATCATTTCTTCTAGCCATCATCGCCCCATTAACAGCGATTGTTTTACTTGCCTTGCGACCTCTATTTGATATTATTATCGATCCAATGATTGCGCTTCCGATTGGTGGAATCGTTGGAGCACTCGCAATGGGAAGAATGAAACGTATAAATGAATACGCTGTACTGGGGCTTGGAAAAATGACAGGGGTTGCTGTCATGTTGCTTGGAACTGGGACGCTTGCAGGAATTATTTCTAATTCAGCCTTGGACCAAGTCATCACGAATGGACTTGAAGCCCTTGGTCTTCCAGCTTATATATTAGCTCCATTTTCGGGCGCATTCATGTCCATGGCTACTGCTTCAACAACCGCTGGAACGGTGGTGGCGAGTAACGTATTCGGCTCAACGATTATGGAACTGGGAGTTGCCGGTTTGGCAGGTGGTGCGATGATTCACGCAGGAGCAACGGTGTTTGACCATTTGCCACATGGTAGCTTTTTCCACGCCACAGGTGGTAGTGTATTTATGGATATGAAAGAACGAATGAAATTGATCCCTTATGAATCACTTGTTGGTTTAACCTTAGCCATTATTTCAACACTCATCTTTGGTGTTTTTAAGTTATTTATCTAAAATGGAGTTTTAAAAGGCTTAGTGATATCAGAAAAAGATGTTGTTTAAATGACTTCTCTACTAGTTTTAGTTATTACGATAAGAAATGGAGTTGACCCTTATGAAAATAGTCATTGCTCCTGATTCATTTAAGGAGAGTATGACCGCTTTAGAAGCGGCTGAAGCTATTGAAACAGGTTTTAAAAAAGTATGGCCTGAAGCCACTTATCTAAAAGTTCCCATGGCGGATGGGGGAGAAGGGACGGTACAATCTCTTGTTGATGCTACTGATGGGAAAATTATAAAGCAAACTGTGACAGGTCCAGCGGGAACTCCTGTTGAAGCTTTTTACGGCATAACGGGGGATGGAAACACAGCTATAATCGAAATGGCTGCCGCTTCTGGTTTACATTTGATTAAAAAAGAATTTCGCAACCCACTTCAGACAACGACAAAAGGAACGGGGGAATTAATTTTAGCTGCACTTGATCAAGGAATTGATCATATGATTATCGGAATAGGTGGTAGTGCGACAAATGATGGTGGTTCAGGTATGGCTCAAGCTTTAGGAGCTAAGCTGCTCGATAAAAATGGAGAGCAGATTGGCTACGGGGGCGAAGCATTAAGTCAATTAAAATCTATTGATCTAGCAGACTTAGATCCGCGTTTAGCCAATGTGACGGTTGATGTAGCGTGCGATGTCGACAATCCCTTGACAGGTGAGCGCGGTGCTTCGGCTGTATTCGGCCCACAAAAAGGCGCCACACCTGAGATGGTCGCAAGATTAGATCAAAATCTTACGCATTATGGTTATGTTTTGAAAAATGAACTAGGACAAGATGTGATGAATATGCCCGGGGCCGGTGCAGCCGGGGGGTTAGGTGCAGGATTTGTAGCGTTTTTGAATGGACGGCTCAAACGCGGCGTCGATATTGTTATCCAGTCTGTAAAGTTAGATGAATGTGTACGAGATGCTACGCTTGTTATCACAGGTGAAGGTAAAATCGACGTTCAGACGATTTATGGAAAAACGCCCATCGGTGTCGCAAACATATCGAAAAAATACGGCATTCCGGTCATTGGTATTGCTGGTGCCGTAGGTCATGAAAGTGACGCTATTTACAATCATGGAATTGACGCCATGTTTTCCATTGTTCCTGGTGCAGTGACATTAGAGGAATCTTTGGAACAGGCAAAAGTCAATACGATGAAACTCTCTGAAAATATTGCCCGAACGCTAGCCATGAGCGGACATTTAACAGTTGAAAAGTCATAAAAAAAACGAGCCGTCTGCTCGTTTTTTTTATAGTTGTTGCTCATACATTTTCTGCCGACCATATTCAATTTTGGGAAATCGATATGGTTGAATCGTTAAAAGGGGTAGAATAGTGTGTGGACAACGGGATTGTTTGGAATATGATTGAAAAGGAAATATCAAAATTAAAAGAACAAATAATGGATTTACTAAATGAATAATGGACAGTGATGATTGCGGGGCAAAAGGGAAAAGGATACACATACTAGTTATTCCTATCCTCTTTTTTGTTTTTTTGGTATCCGGATCATCTTGCGGAATTAAATTAATTTAAATATATGATAGTATGGGATTGAAAGTTCAATTCAAGATACTTTTTATTACACAAACAGGCCATATTGTTGAAGAAGCAGATAAAAACATGGGTAGGTGAAGGAGGGGGATCTTTATGAAAGATTTATTTTACCGTTGTGTAGAAGGTGATGTAAATAAGGTTTACAAATATTTAAATGACCTTGAAGACAAAACCGAAGAACAGGCTGAAATAAAGAAGAAATACTATAGGCGATTTTTCCAGGATAATCCTGATTATAAAACTTTTCATCCAGATACATGGATACAAAATGTCTTAAATGAGTATCGTTACTACTTTGTAGAAGTCTTAACAAAAAAAGTAGAACATTCTGTTGCAGAATTGAATTTGTTGGAAAGTTTGAATTCTCATCTACCTAAAGAGAAAAAGGCAACCGATATGAAAACCGTTGAGGAAAACTTGAAAGCCATATTTAATGAAAAAGGATTTAGCTTTAAAGGTGGTAGGATTGAACCCCATTATGGCCCCTTTATTTGGAAAACTACAGATAAAAAAACATATCATGTTGACATTCCTGATACCACTGAAATAGTGCAGATATACTTTTTGGATGAATTTCTCATGTTAAGCTGGCTACACTTCGCAACTGATTATTTCACATAAAGAAGTCCACCAATATCCATGCTGAGTCCACTAATTCATTCGATCGAGTCCACTTCACTTTAAAATAAATACACACATCAAGTCCACCTTTTCACGGTTCAGGTCCACTTCTTGTCCTTCTTTCGGTATATTTAATTTTGGGAGCATTCGCTTTCAAACAATATCCGAAAGGAGGCCTTTTTATGGCCAGAAAAATTCCAGCTAAGTTAATTCTCGAATACCGGGCAATGGGACTACCTCGCAACATGATCGCCAAAACAAAGAATATAGGGAAGAGCTCTGTCAGTGACGTGTTCCACCGTGCAGATGAATTACATTTAGCGTATGAAGACATTAAAAAATTATCAGATGAGGAGGTGTACCGTCGGCTGTTTCCTGAAAGGCATCAGTCAGAATTACTTTATGAAATGCCAGATTACAATGCCATACACCGCGAATTGAAGCGTGTAGGTGTTACCTTAAAATTACTTTGGCAGGAATACAAAGATACTTGTGACCAATCTGGTGCGGTATCAATGGGCTACACCAAATTTTGTAAAGGGTATCAAGATTATATTTTACAATTCAAGCTGACAAACCACTTAAAACATAAGCCTGGTGTAACCGCAGAGGTGGATTGGAGTGGCTCGACTATGCAAATCACAGATCGTGTGACTGGAGAAATCATTACCATCTATTTATTTGTCGGTTCTTTACCTTACAGTCAATATACGTATGTTGAACCAACATTCGATCAAAAAAGTGATACATGGCTTCAGTGTCATGTCAACATGTTTCGTTTCTTTGGAGGATCTGCCGTTCGTTTGGTTTGTGATAATTTAAAGACTGGTGTTATCCACCACCCCAAAGAAGGGGATATTATTCTAAATAGCCAATATGAAGCATTAGGAGATCATTATATGACCGCAATCATGCCAGCACCAGTACGTAAACCGAAAGGAAAAGCATCGGTAGAAAGTGCCGTAGGAAAGATTGCGACAGCGATTATTGCTTCATTGAGAAACCAGCAATTCTTTTCACTCAATGACTTGAAACAAGCGATTGATATCAAGCTATATGATTATAATGATCGACCATTTCAAAAAAGGACAGGCAGTCTAATGGAAGTGTTTGAAAAAGAGGAAGCACCCTCTTTAAGAAAGTTACCAAGTGTCCCTTATGAAATCGCAGATTGGGTATATGGACGAAAGGTAAACTTAGACTGCCATATCCAATATAAGAATAACTATTATTCTTGCCCTTATCAATATGTAAAAAAGTCAGTGAATTTAAAAGTCACGAAAAATACATTAGAAGTCTATCATCAGGATCAACGTATTGCGACACACAAGAAAATGAATGACTACCAGAAGTACCAATGGTCAACGCAGCCGGAACATCTACCTGATCAATTTCATCGTCCAGAATGGGATGATGTTCGCTTAATTCAATGGGCAGAATCTATTGGCCCCTCTATGCATGAAGTAATTAAACGAGTATTTGATAGTGTCAAAATAAAAGAACAAGGTTATCGGTCAGCATTATCTATTTTAAATTTGACGAAAAAGCACGCAAAAGAATCGGTAGAATCAGCATGTAAACTCGCACTTACAAAAGTATATTCACCGCGCTATAAACAACTAAATACGATTCTTTCGTCTGGTGTATTAAATCAACAGAAAGATACTACAAAAAATAAACATGATCAAGCATCATACGGTTACGTGAGAGGTGCATCGTATTATGGAGGAGACGAACAATGATGAATGATGAAACAAAACGCAAATTACGTGAAATGAACTTACCAGAAATGATACAAATGATCGAACAACAAAACCAGGATTCCATCACAGTTTCCATGACTTTTGAGGAACGCTTCCAGCGTATTGTGGATTTTGTTTATCAAGAAAAATATAATAACAAAGTGCAGGGTCTTATTAAACGAGCAAAATTCCGTATCCCAAGCGCAGATATCACAAGCATTTACTACGACCAAAGAAAGATAGATCGGCACGTCATTCAAGAGTTAAGTACTTGTCAGTTCATTCACAGAAATGTAAATGTGATTTTTGCAGGATTTACCGGTTCAGGTAAGACATTTTGTGCATGTGCTTTAGGCAGAGAAGCATGTAAGCAAGGCGTGCGCACACGTTACATTAGAGTTCCTGACTTATTAATCGAAAGAGATGAAGCAACTCTTGTCCCAAAAGGAGTTACTAAATTACTTAATAAATATGCCAACTACGGTCTTCTTATTTTAGATGAGTGGTTATTAGATAGCTTTTCCGAAGAAGAGGTCCACTTCTTATTTGAACTGATAGAACGCCGTTATGATTCTGGTTCAACCATTTTCTGTACACAGTTCGGCAAGAAGGATTGGCATACCCGTCTTGGTGGAGGCGTTCACGCTGACGCAATGATGGACCGTATTGTACACAATGCCGTATGGTTTGAAACGGGCAATGTCAACATGCGTGAACATCTGGCTAAAAATAATTTATAAATCTATGAATCTAACAAAGACCACTTTTTTGTGGTCTTTTCCTATCTGGACTCCAATTGAATATTGGTGGACTCATGTTGAGAATCAGAAGACCCAACTTCATGTATTCATGGACTTATTTGCGTGAAATAATCAGCAACATTTGGAGAGGTATATGCAGGTGGTTGGGCGAAAGAAAATGCGTTGTATTGTATATTACCTAATTACCGCGACAAATTGGATACTGATGTCTTTTTAGTTTCTTTCCTAAAACATGAAGCACAGCATTACAGTGATTATAAACAATTTCCGAAGTTAAAGGCACGGGACTTGGAATATCGGGCAAAGCTTGTCGAGCTGATTTATTACTCTAATTATGAATTCATGAAGAAGCTTCTGGTTGAGGCAGTAAATAATACAAATCCACATAACTATTCAGCTTTTATTATTCTCAAACAGTTTTCCAAACATTTTTTTAGTACGGATGCAGAAAAAGAGATAGAAAAATGGATTAAAATCGATTATGAAGAAATCCGTTCTTTTGCGAAAACGCTATTTAATAACCATACTGATATACTTCGATCAAAAGATGTGAATACGGTAGAGGGAATTATTTAATTCATATATCTACGTTAAAAACATACCAAACGAAAGAAATGCAGATAACAATACCTTTAGAAATAGAGATAATCTAAATTGGAATGACACCGATAAACGGATAAATGACATTATGTCTGAATGGAAGAAAGTTGTAGAAGGGGCTGATGCCAATCAACTCGATGACTTTTCACCTGAACTTGCCCACTTTACTATTCATACAACATACCATACTGGACAGATTCTTTATATTAGGAAGTTACAGGGCACATGGAACCCGAATGACGGTGTAAAAGGATAGTTACTTCTTGAACTCTAATTACTTTAAAATAGGATTTAAAGCTCAATTCAAAATACTTTTTTTATTACACAAACGTGCTGGATTGTTTGACAGTATCTTTTTAAATTCAAAGGAGATGAATGATTATGGACTTTTTAAAAAAGGGAGATACAATTGGTATATTTACTCCTTCTTCCCCTACAACAGTTACAGATAAATTGCGTTTTGAACGGGCAAAGTCTTTTCTAGAGGAGAAAGGATTTACTATCGTTGAAGGAATTTTAACAGGTCGAAAGGACGGCTACCGCTCGGGATCGCCTAAAGAGCGTGCAGAGGAATTAAATAAGCTAATAAAAGATCCTAGTGTGAAGATGATAATGTCAACTATTGGGGGAACAAACTCGAATAGTGTGTTGCCATATATTGATTATGAAGCATTTAAACAAAACCCTAAGTTAGTGGTTGGGTATTCTGATGCTACAGCTATTTTACTTGCGCTTTATTCAAAAACAGGCATACCAACGTACTATGGTCCTGCATTAGTCCCTTCATTTGGAGAATTTGAACCTTTGGTAAATGATACATATCATTATTTTGAGCAATATTTTATGCAAAAGAATGAGATGCCTTACGAAGTACCGACTCCAGCTTTTTGGTCGGATGAACCTGTAAACTGGCTAGAAAAAACGACAGAGAAAAAGCTTTATAAAAACGAATGGGTCACTGGGCAAAGTGGAATTGCAGAAGGTAGATTAATAGGTGGTAATGTCAATGCTATGTATGGATTTATTGGCTCTCCATATTTTCCTGTGATTAAGCAAGGGGATATTTTAATGATTGAGGATTGTATGAAAAATGCTTCAATTGTTGAGAAAAACTTCGCTATGTTAAGAGTGCAAGGTATTTTTGACAAAGTTGCTGGTATTATCTTGGGAAAACATGAACAATACAATGATCTAGGTACAGGAAAACAGCCATTAGATTTACTAGTAGAGCAATTAGATGGATTAGATATACCGATTTTAGCTGAATTTGATACATGTCATACCCACCCTATGCATCCACTGGCCATTGGTAAGAAAGTTAAATTAGACGCTGGAAATAAAAAGGTTTTTTGTACGGAAGATTGGTTAGACTTCTCTACTTGTATTGAAAATTAATCTACTGTAATCGGGCGCGATTGTCGCACAAAAAAGTTGTTTCAGAATCGGGCCATTTAACGTAATAAATGCAGAAGTTTATTTGTAGAAAGTTGAATGAACCATGAACCTAAAATAAATTAAAAGGGAGCTTGGAAATGGATTTACTAACTATTAAAGAGCTTCATTCCCATGAAGAAATCCTTGAAGCTTTTCCATTGCTGTAAAGGAAAAGTAAGCTTATTCATGAATAGGGCGCGATTGTGGGACAGAAAGGATACACATACTAGTTATGTGCTATCCTTTTTTAGTTTTTTGAAAAGAGTTTAGGGATGAACCCTTAATTTCTTTCCACTCATATAAATTACGCCCGTTTGTTGCAGTATTATCCAAATCATTAAGTCCATTTCACAGCGTGGCTCGGACTAAAGGAATCGATTTTTTCTAATAATTCTTTGGGATCTGGGGAGATAATTATCATTTCTCGATAATCTTTATTCATAAACCCCTGTTCAATCGTATGATCTAACATGGTAATTAGCGGATCGAAAAAGTTATTTACATTTAGCAATCCACAAGGCTTTGCATGATAACCCAGCTGTGACCAAGTAAATACTTCAAACCATTCTTCTAATGTTCCTGCGCCCCCAGGCAAAGCGACAAATCCGTCCGCTAATTCTGCCATTTTTGATTTACGCTCGTGCATTGTATTAACAACATGTAGCTCTGATAATTGATCATGAGCAATCTCTACAGCTTTTAATTTTTGAGGAATCACTCCTATCACATTACCACCACTGTGTAAGGAAGCATCAGCCAATGCACCCATACATCCCACTTGGGCTCCACCGTAAATTAAAGTTTTATTATTATTGGCTAATTCTTCTCCAAATCTTTTTGCATGTTCTATATAAACGCTGTTTATTCCCGTACTTGACCCACAAAATACAGCAAGACTTTTAATCTCCATTTCAACCACACCTTTGCTCCCGGTTTATTTACTTAAAGATATCTATTGGACAGCTTTCGTTTATGTTCTAAGAAAATTTCTTCCAAATCTATATTATATTTATTCGCAATAACAACTACATTACCTAATACATCACCAAGTTCTTCTGTTAAATTCTTCTTACTTTCTGCCAATGAGATAGGATGCTCATCTGGTCGGTCTCGTCCGATTTCCAGAGCTCTAATTGCTCTAGCGACTTCTCCCGTCTCTTCTGACAAGAAGCCAATACGTACAAAAATATCTAAATCAGCCCAACCTCTTGACTTATAATATTCAGCAATCCAATTTTGAAATTCCTTCGCTTCCATTTTAGACTTCTCACCACACTTCAAATAAAATTAAATGAACATTATTCTTTGAAACATCTTAAATTTCATGACCTTTAGGTGAATAAGAGAAATGCTATAATCTCCTGAATCTACATAACAATCTTTATAAATTGTAACATTTAAGCACCTATAATGACAACAGAGAGTGGCATTTCTTATATACAAATAAGTCCAGGGATGAATGAAAGAAAATGAAGCAAATAATCATAATTATAAACCAATGTTTGAATCATGAATATATAGTGAAACGTAATATGAAGTGATATAATAAAATAAAATATTCATAAAAGTGGTGATGAATACGTGAATACTGCTAAGGATCGTTTACTTAAAATTATTGATGAAATACCTGAAAAAGATGTGGATAAAATTCTGGATTTTGCCGAGTTTTTAAAAGCTAAAAGCGATAAAAGTGTATCTGAGGATTTAACAGAAGCCAGTGAGAGCAGTTTGGATTTTTGGGATAATGACATTGATGACGAGGTTTGGAACAATGTATAAACAAGGTGATATTGTTTTAATACCAGTTCCATTCAGTAATTTAAAACAACAAAAGCAACGTCCTGTGCTCATTATTTCAAACGACAGTTATAACGAGGTGATGGAAGATATCGTTGTTTTAGCTATCACTTCAAAAATTAGGGATCTTTTATATTCTTTTATATTCTATTGTAATCGATTCAAAAGATTTGACAGAGGGAGAACTTAAAAAACATCAGAAATAAGGGCAGACAAAGTATACACACTATCTAAAAATATTGTCAGAAAAAAATTTGGACATGTGAACACTGAAATTTTGGAAGCTGTTCGGGTGAAAATAAATGAAGTTATACAATAAAACATATGGCACGGTCTCTAACTATCTAAGAGTTCGTGCCACTTCATAATTTATATTATTCATCATCTTCTTCAATACGGAATAGATCATTCATATCTTTAATATTTAATGCACCTACCATATAATATGACTACAGGATGCTTTTCGACGATTACTTCTTCATCCCTGTATAGATGTGAATGGCATCTCGTAAAAATGCGGCAGTACCGGGTTGTTCTTTATCGTAGTATGCTGTAAATCTTTCATCATCAACATATCTTTGAGCAAGGCCTGCATGTGCTTCCTTACTGTATTTGCTCCAATAAAAAGTTAGCCATTGTTTGTGTAAATCGGCTGCTTTTTGAGCGATATCACTAGCTGGATCACCAGTTTTAAAAGCTTTCGATAATGTTTCTGTTAGCTGTTCTGAAAGCTTTGTCACAGCTTCATATTCTTCCTGAGTCATGTTCATTATCTTTTTATTCGATTTCTCCACTGTCTCAATTCCATGTTTTTCACGAATTTCTTTCCCATATTTGAGCTCATTTTCATCTATCATTTTTTTCTTAAATCCTTCAAACTTTTCTTTATCTGACATGTTAATTTTCCTTTCTTTTGAAGCGATTGTTTTATCTACATTTGCTATCAGTAGATCTAGCTGTTCTCTTTTTTCAAGGAGTTTTTGCCGATGTTCTTTAAGTGCAGTTACTCCATCAAAAGAAGGTGCAGTTAAAATATCCTTTATGCTATTTAAGCTGACGCCAAGCTCTTTATAAAATAGGATTTGCTGTAATCTGTCTATCTCTGCCTGACCATATATCCGATACCCTGATGAATTAATTCTTGCCGGCTTAAGAATTCCAATTTCATCATAATATCTCAATGTTCTTCCACTAACACCTGCTAGCCTTCCAAGACTTTGCACTGTATATTCCATCAGATCACCTCCTTGTAAATAATGTTACACCTTTACGCAACGTCAACGTCAACAGTATTAAATAAATTTCTTTAAAAAATATCCTATGTTAAACTTCTCTGTTAATTTTGGCATTTGGAAAATAACTAAGGTTTATTTTCCCATCAGCATGTTCATCTTACTTTAATGGGAAAACAACTGGGGTTTATTTTCCCTTTAGCATGTTCATCTTACTTTAATGGGAAAACAACTGGGGTTTATTTTCCCATTAGCATATTCATCTTACTTCAATGGGAAAACAACTGAGCTTTATTTTCCCATTAGCATATTCATCTTACTTCAATGGGAAAATAACTGAGCTTTATTTTCCCATTAGCTTGTTCAGCTTACTTTAATGGGAAAACAACTGAGTTTTATTTTCCCATCAAGCATGTTCATCTTACTTTAATGGGAAAACAACTGAGTTTTATTTTCCTATTAGCATGCTCATCTTACTATAATGGGAAAACAACTGGGTTTTATTTTCCCAATAGCATATTCATCTTACTTTAATGGGAAAATAACTGAGCTTTATTTTCCCATTAGCATATTCATCTTACTTTAATGGGAAAACAACTAAGGTTTATTTTCCCATCAGCATGTTCATCTTACTTTAATGGGAAAACAACTGGGGTTTATTTTCCCATCAGCATGTTCATCTTACTTTAATGGGAAAACAACAGGGGTTTATTTTCCCATCAGCATGTTCATCTTACTTTAATGGGAAAGCAACTGAGCTTTATTTTCTCATTAGCATACTCATCTTACTTTAATGGGAAAACAACTAGTTTTATTTTCCCATTAGCATGTTCATCTTACCTTAACGGGAAAACAACTAGGATTTATTTTCCCATTAGCATGATTATCTTACTTAATTGGGAAAGTATCCGTCCGCCGGGCAACTGAACGGTAATCAGGACGCAAAAATAATGACCGAGCAAGATACTTACGTTCAATGAGAGCATTCATTCATTTTGAGAAGACTTTTTTAATTAATAACGGCTAGTACAACATTAAAGGCTAGGGGCGTTAAATTAGGATGATTTGCTTCAATTTTTCAGGTTGCGAAAATTGAGTTAATAATAAGCATAAAAAACAGCCAACTTTTAAAGTTAGCTGCTTCTTTTGTTCGGATAATATTCATTTAATTCTACAGTTCACCATTATTGACTTAAAAAATGATGTTTTTTATTTTTACAAACACGCCCGTTATGGAAGAGTGACCAATGCCTATTAGCTGTTATCCTTTTCTGCCGATATCATTAAGAACATAGGTCTTCGAGTCTCATTTTTCATTTCAGGAATACTTATTAACATTTCATCAGAAGGAATCGATTCCTTTACAGCTTTTACAGTAAAACCAGTATCAATTAAATCATTTATATATGTTGAAATTGTACGATGGTATTTTGTAACCTGCTCATCTAGGAAGGTTGTTTCACGTACTCCTTCTATTTGGTAATTATCAACTGGCCAATGCAGAGGATTTCCCTTTTCATCATAATACCAATCTTGTTCATTCCGCGAAGTGAAAATTGGATGTTCAACTGAGAAAACGAAATTTCCATCGGTCTTTAGATAATCATGAACCTTTTCGCAGATTAATTTAAACGACTTGATATAGTGAAAAGCCAACGAACTGATTACTACATCAAATTGAGAGCTTGAAAAATCTATGTCTTCAATGGGAGCTTTTATATACGAAATTAAAGGATCATTTGTCATTTCGCGTGCTCTTTGAATCATTTGTTTAGAGATATCTACACCTATAACATAGCTTGCTTGTTGCTCACGAGCATATCGGCAATGCCAGCCAAAGCCGCAACCTAAATCGAGAACATTTTTATCTTTTAGATTTGGTATTAGTTCTCTAAATATATGCCATTCTCCTGCACCTTCAAGTCCTTTAACTGATCGTGGCATTTGTTCATAAGCAGAAAAGAAATTTGGATCGTCATATTTATTTTGTTTCATTTTCAATACATCTCCTATTATTAAGATAGCCTCCTAAAATTAACATTACATCTATTTTAGGAGGCTATACGTCTCCTTCTAACCATTCGTTTCACCTCATTAATTTCTCTTTAAACTATATTTTTATAATAACACAACGCTTTACGCTTAATCCTTCTAATTCCAATAACCTAATTCAATTAACTGGCTCAACAGTTGAATAAATGTTGTAGAAACCCTTACATATATAGCAATCTCTATAAAATGTATCATCTAAAATTAAATTAATATAAATGTATGATAAAATTTAAAGTAAGACAGGAGGTTTTTAGAATATGAACTGGGGTTTAATTACGTCCTTGATTTTAAATGTGGTATTTTTAATCATACTCTTTGGACAATCTAAGAAAATAAATATTTTAAGAGAAGAGAACCAGAAGCCACTCCCTAATGAAAACAATGATGAATTGATTGCTGTTGCAAGTGCGAAATTGAAAACACTTGGTGACGTTAAAACGATAAAGTATTTAAGAGGAGAAAAAGGTATGTCAATGGTGGATGCTAAGCGATTGGTAGATACTTTAAAAAAATAATGCATTCAAGAAATTACCGTAATCGGACGCTTTAACTGCAGAATAAGCGCTCTATTTTAATAATCGGGCCAGAATTATGGAGCAATGTATGCGGACTTTTAATAGGATTTGAATAGAGGGGTATGTAGCCGATGAGCAATATGACTAATGAACAAATACCAAAGGAAGCATGGAACGCATTAAGAATTGCAAAGAATGTACTCGGAAGCAAATTAATCGGTGTTTACCTTTATGGCTCGTCAGTAAACGGTGGCTTGCGTATCAATAGTGATGTCGATGTTCTTGCTGTCGTAAATCAGCGATTATCTAAAACTACTCGAAAAAAACTGACAGAACGGTTAATGACGATTTCAGGAAAAATAGGAAATGAAGAGGGGATGCGCTACCTTGAATTCATCGTTATTAATGAAAAAGATAACGTACCCCGACAATATCCACCGAGGAATGAATTAGTCTATGGTGAATGGCTTAGATCCGAGTTTGAAAAGGGTCAAATTCCGAAGCCAACGTTTGATCCTGACCTAGCTATAGTTTTAGCACAGGCACGGGAGTATAGCATTTCACTATTTGGACCTGAGCTGTCAACGATACTTGATCCCATTCCGATAACAGATATTCAAAAGGCAATAAAGGAGACTTTACCAGAGTTAATTGATGGTATGGAAGGTGACGAACGTAATGTGCTATTAACTCTTGCTCGCATGTGGCACACTATGTCTGAAAGCATAATTTCTCCAAAAGACGTAGCTGCACAATGGGCAATCCCTAGATTACCAAAGCAGCAGGCAAAAGTGCTCGATATCGCTAGAAAAGCTTACCTTGGAGAGTATAATGATAATTGGGATGGAATAGAAGCTGAAGTCATGCCGTTAGTCAATCATATAAGGGAAAAAATAGAGTCTCTTTTCAATAGCTAGGCAATTTCTTGCAAAATTAAGGTCTTTAGCAATTGGATGCGATTGTTTTAAGATAAACCCAATAAACAAGATATCATTTCTTATATGAAGTGAACAAAAGAATTAAATACATATCATCCAAACGAAAGAAGCAAAGTCCTCTATCTATGAAAACTTTTTTGTTGTCATTTCTTCTTGAATAATGTATGGTAATACTTGTGCTTTTAAAGTGCGTAGTAAAACAGTTAGGAAAGAAGGGATTTTTTGAAGAAAGGACTTGCCATTCTTCTTGGTATTATATTAGTAGCTGGTTGTTCAAGTAACGATACTGATGGACTTGAAACGCAGGAACAGGAAGAATCTAATGAAATCGTTGACTCTGACGAAAACCTTGAAGATGAGGCCGACGGTGTTACTGAAGATGAAGAAAACGATGAAAATTCTGACGGTGCTACTGAAGATATAGAAAACCAAGAGGACGATTCTGACGATGGAGATACAAGCGATACAGTAGCAAATAATGGTGATTTGGAAACATATCCAGAGTTTGACATAATAGCAGAGCATATTGACTTAGATAAGTATCAAGGCGTTGTTGAAACAGATAACAAAGGAAACCGTATTATTTTATTTGAAGATGAAAATGGGCATTCAGAATACAAAAGTATTTTCATCAAACATGATAACCGTTTAAAGATTGTTGAATTTAATAATGATGGTTTACTATACAACGAGATTATAAAATAATCACCTCTTTAAAGACAGTAGAGGTTAATGAATTTACATTTATCCTTGAAGATTGATAACCATATTAGTTTAAAAAGATTGCCTTAGATGGCAGTCTTTTTTTATGCGCGCCCAGCAAGTTGGTGAGAGACCAATCGGAGTAAGTAGAAAGTGAACGATTTCGTGATTTTATCTTTCTATTGGAAAAATTATTATAAACCTAACATATTTCTGGCATAGATTATGATACACTAAAACAAATAAAGCAATTCTGGAGAGCATGAATTTTTTAAAATGATACTGCATCTTCGTTCTGAATAAGATTACATTAAAGAAAATGAAGAACATCTACAAAATGGGGGAAAGTTCTTATCACAAATTGAAACCGTTTAGATTTGAAAAAACTATGGTGCAAGGGGGAGAGACTGGTGGAATTTATTTTTATAGCTGCTCGGTGGTCTCATATTATCGGGGGATTCTTGGCATTATTCGTGTTTTGGATTCCAATCGTTACGAGAAAAGGTAGTAAGATTCATCGACGCAGTGGCTGGATATATGTGGTTGCTATGAGCATTGTATCCGTTTCAGCATTATATATGGGAATTTATCGTCTTGCGTGGGATTCATCATTTAATGCAGAGGATGTTCCATTTTCTTGGTTTCTTATTTTCATTGCTATTTTAAGTGGTGGGGCGGTGTGGTATGGCTTACGAGTCCTTCGTTATAAAACGCGCCGAATCGCACATAGAAAAGTGATTGATCTATTGCTGCCGGCGCTATTACTTGTCTCTGGTATTGCGATTAGCATATATGGCTGGAAAATTGATTTTCCATTATTAAAGTTTTTCCCTATTGTAGGTGTATTTTTGGGAGGAGCTCAACTACAATACTGGTTGTCAGCTCCGACTAGAAGATCGCATTGGATAGTAGAACATATTATAGGTATGCTATCATGCTGTATCGCTACCGTTACTGCATTTACTGTATTTGGTGCGCCGAGACTCCTTCAGATTGAATCCGTAAGTCTGGTTGTGTGGGTGATCCCTATCCTTGTTTTTGTTCCGCTTATTATTGGATTCACTACCTACTATACAAATAAAATAGACGGAAAACGTTCTGCATCTTAATCATCTAAAAATAATATTCCCTAATAATTAATAATTGAAGCTATTTATTTTTCTATGAAAATCGATCGGTACAATTTTTCAAGACTCTATTTAAAAATAAGGGATAAATTGTCATCATTTTATGGCTCACGGGTATAATGAAGTTATTTGGTTTGCTATTATCGTCATTGCTACTTCTTCAATGGAAGAAGCCAATAATAAGCAGCATACTCTTTTATGTGACTAAAATAGTGGGGATTATCCTGTTCTTTTATGGCTTCCTTAATTTCACCACTATCACATTAAGTCTGTTTCATATATTGAATTTTGATTTAGAATTATATGCAGTATTGTGGAGACTACTTTTTTGGGAACCGTTTTGGATGGTTGGTGGTATTTTTACTTTTTTCTGTTAAAAAAATAAAGTAATCGGAAAATAATGTGATAATGTAGAAAAGAGATGAAAAGGTTAGACAATAAAAGGGCATCACTTATACAGCTGACTTAATACAAATGCCCTTTTTTCCACAATCACCTCCGATTATTGAACAATTTTCAACTAAAAATCCTAAAGAAAAAAGGAATTGCCATTACAAGAAGTGAGCCTACAACACACATAGATATAACTTTAATTAAATCCCTTTTTATGGAGTAATTATTTTTCCCCTGAAGACATAACAATAGATTTTTTGTCCATTTTGACCACTGTTTGATGCTACCCACTTTGATCTCCTGCGCATAAAGCCTTAAAATTTCACGATACTTAATTATTCAACTTTCGCACTGATAAGCTTCATAAAATTGCTCTACATCACTGTACCGAGAAGACTTTACATAGTACAGTTGACTAGCTCAATATAATAAACGGACAGCTTCAGTAGTGAATTCAAGCAAGGTAAGTGTTTTCAGATGTTGTTAAGATTTTTCAGCCCAAGTGAACTAGGATCTTGTTCAAACGGGAATGGGAGTCCTCTATTTACCCGAACGGACTGGAGTCAGCTTCATTCGGTCGATTAGAGCCTCACTATTCACTCGAACAGACTGGAATCTGCTTCATCCGATCGATTAGAACCTTTCTATTCATTCGAACCGACTGAAATCTACTTCTTTCGATCGATTAGAGCCCCGCTATTCACTCGAATGATCTGGAATCAGCTTCATTCGATCGATTAGAACCTTTCTATTCACTCGAATGAACTGGAATCAGCTTCATTCGATCAATTAGAGCCCCGCTATTCACTCGAACCGACTGAAATCTACTTCTTTCGATCGATTAGATCCCCCGCTATTCACTCGAATGATCTGGAATCACCTTCAAGCGAGTCATTAATCCTTTAATCACTCAATTGAAGTCTTGGGATCGTGTCCATAACTATAATGAATTGCTGGTTTCACTAATTATACCGTAGGGTAGTTTACTGTTTCAGCTGCGAAAGTTGAATTAATTACAAAAAAGCCTCTATATAATAAGTTTGCACGCATGTGCAAACTTATTATATAGGAAGTTGTGACAGCGATGTCTTGATTGGGTTAAATCCATGTTCGCAGCGGACCAAAAAGATGCACACCCGGGTCAATCGGACGGATGTAATCACAAAATCTTTTAGGTCATATTCATTGCAATAAGTGACGAACAATAATAGTCTATAATTTGTGTGTTTATTCTAGATCAGGAATAGGAGTTAAAAAAGCTTTGGGATCAAAAACGGAATTAAGTAAAGAAATTGAAGTTTTAAAAATAAAAATGATTAGGATCAGTGAAGAAAAGGGTATGAATAATCCGTTAACCATTCAGATTAGCCAAGAATTGGATAAGTTGATTAACGAATATATGAGATTGACACAAAAGAAATAACTTTACATAAAAGACTCATGCAATATTATTGGCTATTCTGGATTTATGTAACTGATTTTTTTAGGCATATATATCATTCAATACTTTTACTTAATTATTTGTAAACGTTGTCAAGGCAAGCTTCATCCTGTTTTTGAAAACTTGTTAAGGTAATTAAATGTCAAAGTTATCGGGGAATTTGTATTCAAGACTATAACTCTTACATTATCTGCAATCAAAAGAAACTAATGATTTAAACTGATATGACTTACTGATTGTGAAGATATGGGAGATGTGGCTCGTCCTCATGTTATATCAAAGCTCTTTACATATAGAAAATAGATGAAAAGATTGGATTGCAATGGTTAATCCTAATCTTTGTCCTATAGTTGGAAGATTGCTCCGTTAAACTAATCGACAAGTGCCTGGCACTTGTCGATTATATGATAAAATGTTTGTAAAGAATATTTAAAGTACAAGGGTGAGATTATGGAAAAGCAATATTTTCAAAAAAGGAGAACACCTATTTTTATCAAGCACGGGATTACTGCTGCTATTTTCATAAGTATCTATTATCTTTTAGACTACGGACTCATGCGTCTATTTCTTTTCATTCAGTTATTCGTGCTCATAAAAGATCTGCGTCTTCGTTTACAAATAAAAGATCACTACCTTTTGTATAGAACGTTATTTCGGACTCGTATGATACCGATACAGAAAATTAGACGAATTCTTTTGGCAGAAAAAACGACAATGACTGACACGGTAACTGTTGTTAATTATTACTATCGTGTACATGTAGAAACAGGGGATATAAGGAACTCTTTACTTTGGGAGATACCAGCCTCAGTCATTCCTAAACAAGAACGGAGGGACTTTACGAGAATCATCCAACAATTAAATCCCTCTGCTTCCGTCAACTTAGTCACACCTATATATACTGCTTGAGAACCATGTAACAATACATTGTCTTTAACCATACAAGTTCGGAGTCTATCGCTAAAAGGCTTTAAACCATTTCGTCTTAGATTGAAGACGGGAGAGTTGCTGTTATTATTGAATAATTTTACCTGCATGAGTCATTAAAATGAAGATAAGGAGGGGTGCGAAATGAAATGGAAAGAAGTTCGTGAATTATTTTCCAATAGGTTTCTTTTAGTTTCCACTTTGAATATTCAGCATAGACTGGTCTATAGTGTTGATGAAGAACAAAAAAGTAACTGTTTTGTCAGTATGGTCACGTTATGAAAGAGGATTATAAAGAACTAAAAAAGAGCAGAAACGTCAAATGTTCATGCTCTTTTTTAATGAATTTATGTGGTTTTTCAATTGTTCAATAATCCCCCAATTTGATATGATACTCTCTTTCATTAAGAAATGATTCGATTAAAGGAAAGATCTCAAAATATCCCTGTTTTTTCGCATGGCGAACATAATGTTTTAATACCATTTCTTCATATTCATATTGCTCCATTAAATAATCTCCATCAACTTCTTCCAATAAAGTTGCTAAGACAGCACTTACTTGTCTCAATTGTTCCTCCGATATTTCTTCCTGATAAAGCAGCACATCAATTTCACTTTTTTCTGCACACGTGAGTGCAACAGCTTGGCGTTTTATTTGATCATCCCAAGACTGTTTCAGAAACCATGCTTTTCTTTCATCTGTCAATGGTGTCAATTCATGCATCAGCACCACTTTTCCCCAGCCTTTTAAGTTATCTGCTAATTCCCATAATAGTTCTTGTCTATGGTATAGCGAAAATGTCACATAGCGGGTAAACTCCTCATGTAAGCCAATTTGCTTTAAAAGCTGCTCATCTTCCAGTTTTTTTGTGTGACCGACAAGTAATAGCGCAAATTTCACTACTTCACGATGCGCGGCATGATCCAAAAACCAGCGTGCTTCCTTATATAAAGCACTCATATCTATAGCCGATTCCTTCAACGCGTCAATAAGCTTTTCTCCATACTCCATCACATGCTCATCCAATACTTTTTCGTATGTGGATTTACGGGTTTCGGGGGTTGGATTTTCGATTTGCTTTTGGAGACGCTTCATCAAATTTCCGACATACATCGGAGTGGGCTCTTCATAGCCTAATAGATCACGGTATCCGGGTTCCATATCCTCAACGTCCTCTGCCAAAAGATATTCTTGATCCGGCAGACTTTCATCTATAATTTGCCCGTGTTTTTCCACTTGATTGATGATCCATGGTACAATTGGCTCCTTTTGCTCCCATGGAGCAATGACTTCAAGCTTCATTTTTTCTTTTAAAATAACTTCCCGTCCAACTTTTATTTGAATATGCAATTGAACAAGCCCGCTGAATTTCACTTGAACTTTCTTCGTTTCTCCGTTTTCTAGTGTTAGCATTGCTGACAATTTACTGACTGGAATAGCGTGTGACCAAATGGATTTTCGTTTATTTCCAGCGACTTCCACTCCATCTATAAGTAAACTTTCTTCTTTCAATGTATTTTTTACTTGGATCTGATGGCCCTTATATGTTGTATTCCATATCTTTGTAATACTTAAATCAATATCTTTTGTCGCATTTTCCATCTCTTTTTTAAACGATTCTTTAAGCCCCATTTATTCTTTCCTTCTTTCCCCATTGAAATATACGAGTGCAAAAATCCCGCCAACCCTTGCACTGACCATCATATCGAATATATTATACTATAAATTAGATTAAAGATATGCTAATAATTGCTAGAATCACGTTAATTGAACAAAAAAGTGGTAGACTGCCCATGGACGTGCAAATTCCTTGGGTTCTCTTAAACATTCCACGAAACAAAAAGTCTCCGTATGATACGCTGGAAAGATTGTTTGTCGATTATTGATACGTATAGCTTCAATAATATTATGCTGTAATTATCAAGAAAGATGAAAAAAAAGAGTCGTTCCGGATCTATTCGTACCCTGTAATACCGGTAACCTCACTGAAAATGAACTGATTGGACCTCCTGACTTTGTGATTGAAATAATAAGTCCTTCCAATAAATCGCATGATATGGTGACGAAACTGAACTTATACATGAATCATGGTGTGAAAGAGTACTCGATAGTAGACCCTATGAATGAGCGGATTTTAGTTTATTTTCTAGATGAAAATGAGGATATTCAGTTTCATCTAGCTGATTCAGATAGCAATGTGAAGTCAAGATTGTTTAAGGAATTTGAGATTAATACGGATGATTTATTTGGTCAGTCTATTTATCCCTGAATTATTCATATGTGTAGCTAATGGCACTGATGCAGCCAAGCAACTTGTAGACATCTTGAAAAAGTAATTCGTTTCCAGCAATCGGACGCTTTTCCTTAATAGGGAGGGGCGTCCTTGTTTGGAGTTTAGAGGTAACTCGTGACTTCTACATCTTTATTACATTTCAATTATCGAATAATCAAATATTTAATAGGTTAGGCTAGCTTTTTACGCAGTTCTTTACAGATCGTGATATTGAATTTCTGAGAGGATAATGACATACTAGTATGGAAACGATAATTGTTTGAATTTTCTAGCTGATGAATTAGGCAAATTGCAAAATCAAATCGTGATGACATTAAATTTGCTGGTAACTCGGTATTTATGCATGAAAGGTGATAAGGGAAGGGAAGTTTATGGGCTGAGCAAAAATTACAATTATCCAAGACAATATGGATGCAGGGCCTGCAATAGAAGCTGTAACCGATGATATAAAAAGAACACCTGATCCGAGTGTTGCAGCAATATACAATGCAATAGCTTCATATAAACCATTTTCCCATAAATATCCCCTCTTTTCATTCAAACATTACCACTTCAAGGGGATAATTTTTTCTCTTTTCTTGCGTTCTAATTCTTTTAATTTTTAAGGAGGAGACTTTGATGCATGCAAAAATTGAAAATATCGTTATCAAGCCAATCGGGACTGTTCATTGTCTACGTACGGAGGAAATCGATGACCACTGGGGTTCAGTAGTCTCAAAGATCAAGCTTGATTCCGACCAATTTGATGAACAAGCACTCATTGGACTAAATGACTTTTCACATTGCGAAGTTGTATTTTTTATGAATCGTGTTCCAGAATGTAAGATTGAGAAGGGTGCTCGTCACCCACGTAATCGTACTGATCTTCCCAAAAGGGGAATATTTGCTCAGCGCTCTAAAAATCGTCCCAATCGAATAGGCGTCTCGCGATGTAGAATTGTTAAGGTGGAAGATTTGACAGTAGTGGTGCAGGCATTAGATGCTATCGACGGAACACCTGTAATTGACATTAAGCCTTATCTGAAGGAGTTTGCTCCAATTGGTGAGGTTTATCAACCTGAATGGACAAAAGATTTAATGTCCCGTTACTATCTCTAATAAAGGAGGGGAGATCAGTGAGATTAGAACATGAAGGGGTTTATTTAAGAAACTTACGCGAATCAGATGCACAAACCATTCTAGAAGCTACAAAAAATGAAGAGATACGATATATGACAGGTACCAAACATCACTTTACTTTAGAACAAATTAAAGATTATATAGAAAAAGTGAAAAACGATTCTTCGCGTTACGATTTTGCTATCTGTTTAAAGGGTAATGATACCATGATTGGTGATTTATCCATACTTGATATCAATAAAGAAGACAATAAAGCTGGTTTTAGAATAGCGATGAGTACGATTGATTTAACTGGAAAAGGGTATGGAACTGCAGCTATAAAAAGTGTCTTGCCTTTCGTTTTTGATGAATTGAAAATAAACCGATTGCAATTGGAAGTATATAGTCATAATTTGAGAGGCATAAGGGCTTATGAAAAAGTAGGATTTGTAAAAGAAGGGGTTTTACGTCAATCTTTACACTATAATGGGACATTTTCAGATGAAATTATCATGGCAATACTTAGGGAGGATTGGATTCGTGGGAGAATATAGTTTAAATTTTTAGCCCTTAATTGTAAATTAAAAAAATGTGAAATAGCGGTGTTCAGATATTATATCCATTTACGAAAAAATCATATCAGAGACTGATTTTTTGAGTGGACGAAACGGATATCATTAATGGAGAAGAAATATTATCTTTTTCAAGATTAGATACAGGAGAGCAGTTTACTGCGACTAGATAAGCATCATAATGTGGTTTATATTGTGCTTATACTGTATTTAATACTACGGATTGTGAAAAAATTTGCTTGTTTGAGCGTTGATTTGTATGGATACGAGTGGAACAGATTAAAAGAAGATATGGAGTAGACATGATGCCCGTATAAAACCTACGCCAGCACATTCTCGAAAGCTAAGCTGGTCATCCTTAAAAGAATTAAAAGAAACGATTCTCCAAGGCACCTACGAGCCAATCCCAGTCCGCAGATTCGAAATCCCGAAACCTGACGGCGGCATTCGGCTACCAACCGTGACAGACCGTTTAATTCAACAAGCGGTAGCCCAAGTACTGTCCATGATATATGATCCAAAATTCTCCGAACATAGTAATGGATTTCGACCAAATCGAAGTGCCCATGATGCAGTAAGGAAAGCGAAAGGATATATTCAAGATGGTTACAGATGGGTAGTAGACATGGACTTAGAAAAGTTCTTTGATAACCGTTATGAATTTTTTGCGTTATCCATCTTAATTGAACCGCCGTATACGGAACCGTACGTACGGTAGTGTGAGAGGACGGAGGTTAATCACCTCCTCCTACTCGATTATACCTCATCTTGAAACAGATGGTACAACAACCTGTTCCGGTCGTCGAAAAACTGTTTCATAATAGAGTAATGCTTCGTTTCCTTTCGTAATTCAGGATAATTTATACTTATTTATAGGAACGAAATGAAGCATTAAAGGTTCCTGAAATAAAAAAACACACCTTTTTTTGCACCTTAATTATCCCATTATATGTGTTCTTCTAAAAAGCGTAAAACGTCTGCAAATGCTTCTTTTACTTGTGGTTGAGACATATTTTGGTCAAACACATGTTTCCCGTTTTTAATGGTAATGAGATCGTGAGGAATATTAAACTTGTTTAAAGTCTCGGCAAATTGAACAGATTCGTCGTAAGGTACATCTTCGTCACTATCTCCGTGTAAAAGTAATGTTGGTGGATACGTTTCATCCACTTTTACTATTGGACAAAAGGTTTTCAATTGTTCTTTTTCAGAAAGTGGATTGAAATCCGTAACATAGTCTAACCATTTACCTTGCTGACGACAATAGAGATAAATCGCATATCGTTTTTCGATTGGAGCAGAGGAGATTTGTTTAAGATTAATTAATTGTTTCGCTAAGATTTCTGGAACCATTGTGGTTTTAATATAGTGTGGGCTTGGCTTTAAATACCAGTCACCAAGAATATTTCCATACCCATAAAAAGAAATGATTGCATTTGGTTTTTCCTTGAATGTACCTGTGGTTAATGCTAGATACGCCCCAGCAGAACCACCGATGACAGCAATTCGGTTGCGGTCAAACGAAAAGAATTCTTGATTTTTAACCCAGTGTATTGCTTCTTCAATGTCTGTGACAATTTCTGGGAGTTTCGCTTCTGGAGCAAGACGATAATCAATTGAAAATACGTGATATCCAGCATCATTGTATAGTTCCACTTGTTCCTTGGAAATGTCTTCCTTTGTTCCCCAAACCAATCCACCGCCGTGAATGTAAACAATTAACGGTGCATTTTCCTTTTTAACTGGATATAAATCCCCTTTAATTTCACAATCTGTCACTTTTTTGTATGCATACGTGAGCATTTCATGTCAACCCCTTTTGTTTTAATTTCGATAGTATGAAACACACTTATAGAACAAACGCTTTCGTACAATCAAGAAAGGTCAGCTTGTCTTTTTATAAATCATACATCAAATTAATGGTTGTGGAAGATGTAACGCCTATTTTTAATGTTTTTTTAACATTCGCCAAAGACCCCTAGATAACGTGGTTTGTCGAAGTTTTTAGGTTTTTGTAATGTAAACACTTTCAATTTTATTCGATTGTAATGGATGCTATTATATACTCCAATTGTACAAAGAATAGTTGCCATTATTTATCTAAGCAAAAGGGCGTAAATGTAACTAAAAATACTTAATGAGGTGATTTAGGGTGATTTATACAATTATCAAAAAGAATTCTTATCAGGATTCCATTAACCTTATGCTCCTAACAAACGCAGTAGCTGCTACAGAAGGAGTTAACAAAGTACAAATCATGATGGGAACACCTGCAAACAAGGATATTTTCAAAGGTGCAGGGCTGTACACTGATGAATTAGAAACTGCAGAGTCAAATGACATCGCAATTGTAATTGATACAGATGACGAAGAAAAAGTAGAAGAAGTATTAGAAAAAGTTGACCAATATTTAAAGGACCAATCCATTAGTGGCGGTTCAGAAGTATTTGAAACTGTGCGTACTTGGGATCGTGCTAAAAAAGCATTACCAGATGCAAATGTTGCACTTATCTCTGTACCCGGACAATATGCTGCTGAAGAAGCACATAGAGCATTGGATATGGGACTTCATACTTTCTTATTTAGTGATAACGTATCAACGGAAGATGAAGTTGAGCTAAAGCAAAAAGCTCATGCTAAAGGCTTACTTGTAATGGGTCCTGACTGTGGTACTGGAATCCTTGACGGTATTCCAATGGCGTTTGCAAACGTTGTAAACAAAGGCCGGATTGGTATTGTTGGAGCTTCTGGAACTGGTATTCAGGAAGTTACAACAATTATCGATCGTTTAGGTGAAGGGGTTAGCCACGCAATTGGTACTGGTGGCCGTGACCTAAAAGAGCCAATTGGTGCAATTACAATGATGGATAGTATTAAGGCGTTGGAAAATCATAACCAAACAGAAATAATTGTTGTTATTTCTAAGCCACCAGCTGAATCCGTTCGTAAAGAAGTAGAAACATTACTTCACGGTTTATCTAAACCGGTTGTAACAATTTTCCTTGGTGAAAAACCAACAAAACATGAAGGAAATATCTATCAAGCATATACACTAGAAGAAACTGCATTAATTGCTGTTGATCTAGCGAAGAAAAATGATATTAAAGCTAATTATGCAGATGGTGACTATACAGTTGAAACTAGCGAACTTGCAGATGGTCAAAAGACAATCAAAGGTCTGTATTCAGGTGGTACATTAGCATCAGAAGCAGCCGTGTTAATATCTGATGCACTTGGCTTAGGTAGCCACATTACAAACGTTGATGGTTATGTTCTAAAAGAACAGGGCCATGAAGTGGTTGACCTTGGTGATGATAAATATACACAAGGTAAACCACACCCAATGATTGACCCTGAAACAAGAGCACGTTTTATAGAGCAAGCTGCAGATGATCCAAGTACAGCAGTGGTTGTACTAGACTTCGTACTTGGTTACGGTTCACATGATGATATGGCAAGTGCGTTACTTCCATATATTCAAAAAGCTGTTGCAAAAGCGAAAGACCAAGGTAGAACATTACATGTTATAGCAACTGTTTGTGGTACTTCAAATGATCCACAAAGCTATTCTGACCAACGTAAAAAATTGGCAGAAGCAGGTATTATTGTGAAAGACAGCAATAACCAAGCAGTACGCACAGCATTGTCCATTGTTGGATTAAACGTAGAAGATCCTAATAAAGAGCTTGTACCATTTGAAGGTGAAGTAAAAGAATTCGATTTAACTGTATCCGATGAAATTACTACTCTATTAAATAACAAGCCTAGCATCATTAACGTAGGACTAAAGAGCTTCACAGACGCAATTACCGCCTACGGTGGCCGTGTCGTACAATACGATTGGAGACCAGTAGCTGGTGGTAACGAAAAAATGAGAAAAATCCTAAGTCTATTAAAATAAAACTTCCTTTGAAAAGAGAAAGGCTGAACATAAGTGAAGAGCTTATGTTCAGTCCTTAAAAAATAGCTAGCAAGTACATTTTTAAAATTTTGAATTTTAATTAGTCTGATTGGAACAAGTGAAATTTCGATTAATGCGTTAACCTAGCGGAGTATATATCCGGAGCGGGTAAATGCTCTATTCCATCATTTAATTATTTGTACAATCCTCTTTTTTAAAAAATTGTCCTTGCCTAATCAAAGAGATACTAAAACAATAATCTAGGAGGAATATGAACATGAATTATAACTCAGTAACAGAAGCAAACGAAGCAGTTGTTGAAAAAATTGTAAACTCTGCCCCTTATTTAATTGATGTTGTACCTGCTAAAGAAAAAATTGCTGAATTAAATGAAGGAAAAGTATTGCTACATGCTGGACCACCAATTAAATGGGAAGACATGACTGGCCCAATGCAAGGTTCTTGTGTTGGTGCGGGCCTATTTGAAGGCTGGGCAGAAACAGAAGAAGAAGTTAGAAACTTACTTGAAAATGGTGAAGTTACATTAATCCCTTGTCACCATGTAAATGCTGTAGGACCAATGGGTGGAATTACTTCCGCTAATATGCCAGTTTTTGTTGTTGAAAATCGTTTAGAAGGTAATGAAGCTTACTGTATTATGAACGAAGGTATCGGAAAAGTACTTCGTTTCGGTGCATACTCAGAAGAGGTTATTGATCGTCTACACTGGATGAAAAATGTATTAGGTCCAACTATTGCAAAAGCTCTTAAACTTACAGAAGATGGCATGAACCTAAACGTAATGATTGCAAAAGCAATTACAATGGGTGATGAATTCCACCAACGTAATATTGCAGCATCATTAATTTTCTTAAAAGAAATCAGCCCCTTCATTACACAACTAGATATGGATGATAAAGATCGTACAGATGTTATCAAATTCTTAGCTGATACAGATCAATTCTTCCTAAACATTGCGATGGCTACAAGTAAAGCAGTAATGGACGGAGCTAGAACAATCCAAGATGGTACAGTAGTTACTGCAATGTGCCGTAATGGTAAAGACTTTGGTATTCGTATTAGTGGAATGGGTGATGAATGGTTTACAGCACCAGTTAACACACCACAAGGTTTATTCTTTACTGGTTATTCCCAAGATGATGCAAACCCTGACATCGGTGACAGTGCGATTACAGAAACATTCGGTGTTGGTGGTATGGCGATGATTGCAGCTCCTGGTGTTACACGCTTTGTTGGTGCAGGTGGTTTCCAAGATGCACTGAAAACAAGTAATGAAATGAGCGAAATTTGTATGGGCCAAAATAGTAACTTTACTATTCCAACATGGGATTTCCAAGGTGCATGTCTTGGAATCGATGCACGTAAAGTAGTGGAAACTGGAATTGAGCCTATTATTAACACCGGTATTGCACATAAACAAGCAGGTCTTGGACAAGTTGGTGCAGGTACTGTTCGTGCTCCTAAAGAATGTTTCGAAAAAGCTCTAGAAGCATACGCTAAAAAACTTGGATTAATCTAAAAACCAATGGAAAAAGTATTTTATATAGAGGAATACTCAAAAAATATTCCTCTTTTCCTTACTAAAAATGAAACAGGCTTTATTCACAGTGTATTTAACAATGGAATAAATGTTAAATTAGGCGAACGATTATTGTTTATAGGTACAGTAAAAAACGGTAGACTACCATTTGGAGCACATTTGTCCAAAGAATTGTTTGAGCAATTTCAAATAGGAATAGATACAGATGCCATAGTACATTGGAATAATCAAGAACAAAGCCTGACGTTTAATCATGGAAATATAATTCTATCATTTGAAAAAGCAGTAACTTTTGATAATCAAATCCATGTTTATAGTGAAATGGACGAGATATGCCAAAACATTGAAACGGTTCTTATTTCGCTCTTAGATCATGATACAGTTACTGGTTTAGATATACCGATTGAACAGTTTGTTTTAGATTATTTACAAGAAAAAACAACAAGCGATGCAATAGAAGAAATACTATTTTCGCAACTTACTAAACTGACTGATGCTTTATTAATAGAAGATAAAGAGGCATACACCAAGGCCCTACGCTTTATGTTAGGAAGAGGAAAGGGTTTAACCCCGTCTGGTGATGATCATATTGTTGGTTTACTCGCAGTACAAGTTGTTGGTCGTCCATTTCACTCAACTTTTAATGAAGTGGTATTGTCGTTAGTGAAAAATGAGTCGATTACGACTGATGTTGCTAAAGAGTATTTATACTATGCTGCAAACGGTCAATTTAGCTCGACTGTTGTAGATGTTATGGAACATTTAGTAGATAAAACAGATGCATTGCCAAATAAACTTGAAAATCTACTTGCAGTTGGTCATTGTTCAGGTGTTGATACGATTTTCGGAGTTTTACTAGGCTTATTAGCATGGAGGAGAAAATAAATATGTCAGAAAAAGTAGTTATTGCTCTTGGCGGAAATGCCATTTTGCAACCGAAACAAGAAGCAACTTATGAACACCAATTAGAAAACGTTCGTAAAAGCAGTGAAGTAATTGCACGTATTGCAAAACAGGGTCACAAAGTAGTTATTACACATGGTAATGGACCACAAGTAGGAAATATTTTACGTCAAAACGAAGAAGCAAAACATGTTGTTCCAGCATTGCCACTTGATGTTTGTAGTGCAGAATCTCAAGGATTCATTGGCTATATGATGGAACAAACATTAAAAAACGAACTAATTAAAGTTGGTCTAGACCGTGAAGTTGTTGGTATTCTAACGCAAACAGAAGTTTCTTTAGATGATCCAGCATTTACAAATCCAGATAAACCAATCGGTGTATTCTTTGATGAGGAAGAAGCAAAGCAACTTGCTGAGGAAAAAGGTTGGGTTGTTGCAGAAGATGCTGGACGTGGCTGGAGACGTGTTGTCCCTTCACCAATGCCAAAATCAATTGTTGCTGCGCCAACCATTAAACGTCTTGTAGAATCCGATGCAATTGTTGTTGCATGTGGTGGCGGCGGAGTCCCTGTCATTAAGAATGGAGATGGCACATATAAAGGTGTTGAAGCAGTAATTGATAAAGACCGTAGTGGTTTCCGTCTAGCTATTGAAGCGAAGGCTGATACGTTTATGATTCTTACTGATGTTAAGAATGTATTCGTTAACTATGGTAAGCCTGACCAAAAAGCACTTGGTATAATTTCTCTAGAAGAAGCGAAGAAATATCAAGCGGAAGGCCAATTCTCAGCTGGAAGTATGGGCCCTAAAATGGAAGCGGCAATTAAGTTTGCGGAATTAGGTGGAAAAGCAATTATTTGTTCTCTTGATGAAGCGGACTTGGCAATGGAAGGCAAAGCTGGCACACAAATTCATAACTAATCGATGTGGTATTAGACCTACAATCAACTGTAGGACTAATACCATATTCGTGTATATAGGGAATTGTAGGAAAAACAGTTATTTTCCATAAAACATGGCGTTATTATGTTATTATTTACAACGTCAGTATAATTAGAAAACTAGTTCAAGTGTATAGATGAATTTAAAATGCATGAAAGGAGGAACTAAATGAAAAGTTTTTGGAAGCCAAGGACATTTAAAGGAGAACTAATTATGTCCTTTTTAACTATTTCACTCATTTCTATTATTATCCTGGGTGCCTTCCAAATATTTCAGTTGTTTACATTGGTAAAAGAAAATAAAGTAAAACAATCTCAAACGACGGTCTTTTTAGATGATTATATTGTTAACTATGTCAAAGAGTATCAAAAAGCGGTTGAAATGTTAGCTTTTAATATTGAACCGCTATTAGAAGAGCAAGATTTAACTACCATTGAAAAAAAACTAGAACAAATTAAAGAGAATTACCCTGGTTTTGTTAATTTATATGTTGGGAATGAAGCAGGGGAATCGCTTGTTTTTTATCCAGAACTTTATACAGATGGGAGCAAACGGGAAAATCACGATTTTAGTGATCGTCCGTATTATCAGGAGCTTAGAAGAACAAAACAACCCGTATTATCTTCTGTTTTTCATGGACGAGTTGGAACGAATGTGATGCTAGTTACAGCTGTTGTGCCTATTTTAAGTGAAGGCGAAATGGTTGGATATGTATTAGGGGCTTTCGATTTAAATGCTTTAGCAGATGATATAAAAAAACGCATCGATGATAAAAAAAGTTTTGCAATTGTATTAGATCAGGATGATAACGTCATTGTTCACCCTAATGTTGATACACGTAAACAACTTGTGAATATGAAAGACGCGGCATTTGTTAAAAAACTTCCCAAAGATAACAGTAATACAGGCTATTATATTGCAGAAGAAAATGGGGAGGAACAATATTTTACATTTGTTATAAATGAGCAATTAGGATGGAAAGTATGGATTGCAACACCAACAAAATATATAAATGATACGTATTATAGTGCTATTACAACAGTATTAATCTTTGCCCTGTTAACAACTGTGTTTATGGTTGGGATAAGTTTCATTTTTGTGAATCGATTCGAAAAAGCACTTCAAATTGTACTACGTTTTATTAAACATTATAAAGAATACACACGTGGTTTCAAAAATAAACCAGTTTTCCACCCTTCTATAAAGGCAACTAAAGAAATTGCCGAACTTTATAATCATTTTGGTAATTTAGTGGAAGAGGTAGAACAAAAGCGTCACGGACTTATCAAACTAAATAAGGATTTAGAAAAACGTGTCAGGGAAAGAACAACGACATTAGAAAATAAAAATTTAGAATTAAAGGCAGTGAATAAATTAATTACATCCGTATCGGGAGAACGTGACTTGGCACAGTTTATCCAGCATTGTTTAGTGCAGATCACACCTTTTGTAGAATACTCCATCCATGTGATTTTCCAAAATATTGCGGTGACACATAATAAAATTACAACAATAACCGATGTGCAACATTATTTAAATCATAAATTCCCAGAAAATCAGCATATGGTTCCAATTCAGATAGGAAAGAACTTACAAGGATTTTTAGTTGTTTATTTAAAGAGGGATCAAACGATTAATTTAGGTGAACAGGAATTTTTAGAGACATTCGCGAGTTCACTAGCAATAATGTTAGAAAACAAGTTTTTATTTGAAAGAATACGTAATAAACATGCAGAGCTTGAAGCGATTTTGCAAAGTATGTCTGAAGGATTAATGTTGCTTAATAATAAGGATGAAATTGAATATGTCAATGACTTTTTTCAACAAATTGCATTTTCGGATACTAACTGCAACTCATTAGATTTGGATGTTATGTATGAGCGATTTATGAACCTTTTCCAAATCAGTAAAGAAGAATTACAGGCGTTTATTGAGGAAGACGAAGCAGAATTAAAACTTGAACATGTAACGAGTAATGATAAAGTAAAGTCGTATATGTTGCATAGTTTCTCTGTTATACTTGATGAGCAAACAATTGGTAAAGGATTATTATTACGTGATATTACCAAAGAAGCCGAGATTGACACATTAAAAAACAATTTAATTTCATTAACATCCCACGAATTCAAAACACCAATCACGAATATTCGTGGTAGTGTGGAAACATTACTTCGCGAGGATGTCGAGTGGGAAAAAGACTTTGAAAAGGAATTATTAGAAGGTGTTCATGAAGATATTGAGCGTATTCAACATTTGGTAAGTGACTGGATGGACATTTCAAAAATTGAATCCGGAACGATGTATGTGGAACGAAATATGGTTCGTGGGGACCAGATGATAGAAAAGTCATTACAGCAAATACCGAAAGAACTTCAAACGAACTTAGAAGTAACATTTGAAAATAAACTCAAGAAACCCGTGTATTTTTATGGAGATAAAATTCGGGTTCAGCAAGTCTTAGTCAATTTATTTATGAATGCGATTCGTTACAATGACCAGCTAATTAAAAAAATTGATATAACATTAGATCAGTCAGCATCTGACATTATTATCTCGATAAAAGATAATGGAATAGGCATTTCAGAAGATCATCTTGAAAAAATCTTTACACGTTTTTATCAAGTAGATGTGACTGGGACAAGACGTACTGGTGGCACAGGCTTAGGCTTGGCCATTTGTAAGGGGATTATGGAAGCACATCATGGTAAAATTACTGTAAAGAGTGAACAGAATGTGGGTAGTACTTTTACATTGTTTTTCCCATTAGGTGAGGAGGAAGAATAGTATGAGAATGCAAAAAATCTGCGTTGTTGATGATGAACCAAAAATTTTACGTTTTATTGCCGCAAACCTTAAGTCAATGGGCTATCACGTTTCTACAGTAGGTTCTGGAGAGGAATTATTGGAAACATATGATTTAATTTCTCCAGACCTGATTCTTTTAGATATTATGATGCCGGGGCATGATGGATTTTATGTACTAGAAAAGCTACGGAAGTTTACAAATGTACCTGTTATTATGTTAACAGCAAGAAGTAACTCACAGGACAAAGTACAGGCATTAAATGTTGGTGCAGATGACTATTTAACAAAGCCCTTTTCTTTAGATGAGCTGTTTGCCCGGGTGAAAGCAGTTCTAAGAAGAAGTCAACCATCAATTGCTGATCAACAAATGACGAACACCTCCATCATTAAAACAGGTGAATTCTCGCTCGATATAGCAAGTAAAAGAAGCTGGATTAATGAGAAAGAATTTAAATTAACCTTTACTGAATTCTCTCTAATGGAAATCTTAGCATTAAATTTAGATAAAGTTGTTCAACATGAAACGTTATTAACAGAGGTCTGGGGACCAGAATATCGAGATGATGTCGAATATTTACGAGTTGGAATTGCTCGGATTAGGCGGAAGATAAAGGAAAAACTTAAAAAGGAACAAGAATATATCGTCACCTATCCAGGTCTTGGGTATATGTTAAAAGGCTTACCACAGGCTAATGAAGAAGTTGATTTGCACAGTTAATAATCGATTTTTAACTAGTTTTAAAGTATTTTTTGAATGATATCGTTTTGCAAATAAAGGGTGTTCGGAAAATTATTATTCAATAATTCTCCGAACACCCTTTTATGTTTTTCCTTCTATCATTCTTTTCGACAATTTTTATGTTTTTGTAATGTAAACTCTTTCAATTTTATTCGAAGGTTATGCGATTTGTCGTATATTTCAAGTGATATAGTAATTCAATAAAATATTTTATTCGTAGGAGGAAAAATATTATGGGAGAACCAAACGGCAAAAAAGAGCTAGTACCCTATTGGATTAAAGCTGTTATTATATTCTTTCTAGGATGGGTAGCCATCTATGCTACACGTTCTGTGCTTAATCCAGTAATGGATAACATTCAAGGAGAATTTGGACTTTCAGGAGCACAGTTAGGTATGATTAGTAGTATTTTCTTTATCGGCTATGCTGGTTTAAACGTTCCATCAGGTATTTTAGGAGATAAAATTGGTAAGAAAAAAGTTCTTGTTCCGGGTATTATCTTATTCGGTATCTTCGCAGCTGTAACAGGAATGATGCCAACATTCTTCTTATTTATGGTTGCATGGCTACTTGTAGGGATTTTCCAAGGCTTCTATTATGGCCCTCAATATGGATTATCATCTGAAGCAATCCCGGCAAAACATATTACAGTTGGCAGTGCAATTATTAATAGTGGGATGGCATTCGGTTTATCAATCGGTTATTTTATTTCATCTTATACAGTAGGTACACTTGGTATGAGTTGGAGAGCACCATTCTATATTATTGCTATTCCAGTTGTCTTAATCGGTCTTGCAATGTGGTGGATAATTAAGGACAAGCCTAAATCAAAAGAAGAAAGAGCGCAAGAAAATGGCGGTCAAAAACTAAAAGTTAAAGATTTATTTAGTAAAAACATGATCTTTGCTTATATTACAATTTTCTGTGCAATTTACGCATTTTTCGTTGTTGTTACATGGATTCCATACTACTTACAACATGCTCGAGGTATTGAAGGAACAGAAGTTGCGGTTGTATCATCATTGGTTCCATGGGCAGCTATACCAGGTTCTATTCTTTTCAGTTGGATTGCTGACAAAATGGGTAAACGTCGTCCAGTACTATTAGTGATGATACCGCTATCAATTATTGCGACAGTATGTATCGTTGCTTTTAATAGCATGTGGGTACTTTATGCAGCATTGATTGGTTACGGTATTTTCGGTAAGATTAGTACAAACCCTGTTCTTGTAGCGGTTATTGCGGACAACGCACCAAAACATGCACTAGGCACTGCGTTTGGTCTATATAACTTCATCGGAATGTGTGGGTCCATTCTTGCTCCATACATTACTGGTTTACTAACAGATTTGACTGGAAGCCTAAACGCAGGATTCTACTTTGCAGCAGCATTATTAGGAGTAGCGTTTATCTCGGTACTATTTATTAAAGAAGACAATCGTCCAAATGTTGAAGGTACGTTGGTAAATTAATAAAAGTCAAAAACATCCTCACCCCAAAAGTTAGAGTAAAAAACTAACTTTTGGGGTGATTTTATATGACAAAGTGTTTGGTCAAGAGGGATTACGTAATAAGCGTTCTAAAACTGTTTAAAACGAACGGGCCATTTTGTAAAATAGCCCGTTATTCTTTTTCTTATTGTTTTGCTGTTTGGATAGAAATCATTTTCTCCGTTAACGCCTTTATGCCGATTCCCATTACTATATAAATGGGGAAAGAGTAAATGTATTTCCACCAATTTAAATCATATAGTTTCATCCAAGAAAAAATAGGCTCCGCAACAAATGAACCGAAGGCTGCAAGTAGAGTAAGTGTGATTATTATAACCATTTCAACTAAGGCTAATAAAAAGCTTTGATCACTCCGTTCGTATTTTTCAAAGGCGGACGTATGAAATTCCCCACTGTGTGTGCGCGGTACCCGTAAAGGAACGTTACCTATACTCATAAGCAGCTCTCTTTCATAATAACCATTTCGATAGTCACGACGGTCCGAGGAGCGCTCATACGATTGCGCGTTTAAATAGTCGGTCTGTTCCTGTTTCATATACTCATAAGCACTAAAACCATTGTTGATTTTAGAATGTTATCAAGGTTAGATGTTAGAATTTTTTCTTTTAATTCATCGAAGTTTAGGTTAAACTGGATGTGAGCCATTATTAATTCCTCCTAATTTGTTTTTGTGGTTAAAAACATTCTATCAGAGGAATTAATATGGCTCATTCTTTATGTTTGAGCTTTTGGCAATTTACACAATTATAAGTACTTAATCGGTGAACATGCTAAAGGGAGAATAAACGCTAGTTGTTTTCCCATTAAAGTAAGGTGAACATGCTAAAGGGAAAATAAACCCCAGTTGTTTTCCCATTACAGTAAGATGAATATGCTAAAGGGAAAATAACCCCCAGTTGTTTTCCCATTACAGTAAGATGAATATGCTAAAGGGAAAATAACCCCCAGTTGTTTTCCCATTACAGTAAGATGAATATGCTAAAGGGAAAATAAACTCCAGTTGTTTTCCCGTTAAAGTAAGGTGAACATGCTAAAGGGAAAATAACCCCCAGTTGTTTTCCCATTAAGCCAGATGAAACTCTAATGGGAAAATAAAACTGACAGTTGCCAGAGGAGGCGAGGCTCACCAGCCGCTCAGCAGGTGCGAGAGGTGTCGGGACTGCGGACCTCCAGATAGCCGAGGAATACATAACTGTTTCAAACTGCGGATGTTGAGTTAGTAAATAACTTTATAAAAAGAACAGGAAATCTATGAGCACAGCGTGATTTTCTGTTCTTTTTATATTGCGTCTTAATCATTCTTATTGACAAGGCACTCCCACATGTTAACATATACAATATGCCAATCATCCTACAACTTTTAAGAGGAGAATACTATGATTCATAAAACGAACCGCATGTATTTAGTTGAACAGGTTGCTTCACAAATAGAGCAATTAATTGAGTCTGGACATTGGCCAGTGGGGGAAAAGATTCCACCTGAGATGGAACTGATGAATTTGTTTGATGTTAGTCGTAATACACTTAGGGAAGCAATCCGTGCCCTCGTTCATGCTGGGTTACTTGAAACGAAACAAGGAAGTGGGACGATTGTTCGCTCTGCCAATCCACTTGGTGCAACGTTGAAACGCTACATAAAAAGATCTGCTTTACTCGAAACACTTGATGTGCGCTTGGCATTAGAAAAACAAGCGGCACAATTGGCTGCTGAACATAGAAACGCAACCGATTTATCAACACTTGAAGCATGTATTCAATCTAGTCGGGAGGCAGCTGAAAATGGTGACTATGAACAATTTATTGCCTCAGACATTCGCTTTCATCAGACGATTGTACAGGCCTCAGCTAATCAGTTACTGATTGATTTATACGAACCGATGGTGGAAATTGTATATTCTTTTGTTCAGGATTTAATGGCGATGGACGCTCCTTTTAAGTATGAAGAAGAACTTCATCTTGAGTTATTTAGGGCTATCCGTAACCAGGATAAGGTGGAAGCAGCATCATATATGGAAGATTATATGAAAATACTGAGAGAGAATATAATGAAATTGATGGAGGATTGACTAAATGAATAATGATGGAATATCATCTACCTTAAACAACAGTACAAAAAATAGTTGGTTGTTACTAATTGGCGTGATTTTAGTTGGCGCCAATTTAAGGGTTCCTTTAACTTCTGTTGGAGCGCTTATTTCCTTTATACGAGATGACCTCGCTATAAGTAATGCCCTCGCTGGGTTTATTACCACATTACCGTTACTTGCATTTGCACTTATATCTCCATTTGCTCCGAAAATAGCAAATCGTATCGGTATGGAATGGACAATTATGTTATCACTCGTCGTACTCATAATTGGTATTGTAATTCGATCACTTTCAGGAATCGGCTTTTTATTTACTGGTACACTTTTCATAGGGCTAGCTATTGCAATTGGAAATGTGCTCATTCCGGGAATTGTGAAGATGAATTTTCCGCTTAAAATAGGTCTGATGACTGGTATATATGCTATATTCATGAACATTTTCGGCGCACTCGGTTCCGGTCTTAGTGTTCCCATTGCTTCAATCGGTAACTTAGGATGGCAAGGTGCGCTTGGGGTATGGGGAGTCTTGACAATAGTATCCTTGTTAATTTGGCTACCGCAGCTCAGCAAGCGACGGAATCAGAAAACGAATATAAAAACAGAGAAGAAAGAAAAAAGCAATCTATGGCGTTCTCCGCTCGCATGGAAGATTACAATATTTATGGGTGGGCAATCGTTAACTTTCTATACATTAATCACATGGTTGCCGGATATATTGCATTCAAACGGTTATAATTTAAACAGTGCCGGATGGATGGTATTTCTTATGCAGTTTGCTCTTATCCCTTTTACTTTTATTATTCCTGTTATTGCAGAGAAAATGAAGAATCAAGTTGGTTTAAGTGTGGCAACAGCTTTACTATTTATGATCGGTTTTGCAGGGTTACTGCAAGGAAGCCCTGCACTTGTTCCGGTATGGGTTATTCTTCTCGGAATTGCTGGCGGAAGTGCTTTTAGTTTGTCAATGATGTTTTTTACACTAAGAACAAAAGATGGAAAAGAAGCAGCAGAATTATCAGGGATGGCGCAGTCTTTCGGTTATCTTTTAGCGGCAGTTGGCCCTGTATTGGTTGGTGCGTTGCAAGATATAACTGGCGGATGGACAATCCCCCTTTTCTTACTTATTCTCCTATCTGTTGTTTTACTAATCGTCGGCATCGCATCAGGGAGAGAAGGACAAGTTACAGACGGGATAGAATTATACCCAGCTAAAGCAGTTGTAAAGCAATAAAGAAATGGTGCTCGCTCCTATGTTTGGAGTCATCAGATAGCCGGACAAAGAGAGCTTGTAAGGATGCCCGCACTGAATGAGTTTCACTTTATTAATGAAAAATGATATTGTTCCTTTAATAAACGAAAATATAGAGGGACTCTTAAGAAGGTAAAAAACACTTTCCTAAGAATCCCTTCAACTATGCTGAACACTTTATTTCTAAAAAAGAAACATAATATACATATTTCTTCATACTATATCCTGGAGGTGAAGAAATGGCGAGAGTAGCTTACCGGGAAGCGGACGTTGATTTAATGGCAAGGATGATGAGAGCGGAAGCTGAAGGTGAAGGTGTTCAAGGAATGCTATATGTCGGAAACGTAATTGTTAACCGTGCTGTAGCAAATTGTTTAGATTTTAGTGATTTGAGAACGATTGAAGATGTCATATTTCAAGTACAAGGGGGAAATTTCTCTTTTGAAGCTGTTCAAAAAGGCAATGTATTTTATCAAAGGGCGAGGGAAAAAGAAAAAAGATTAGCAAGACGGAATTTGGAATCATGGAGGGATCATCCCGCGAAATTTGCTTTGTGGTACTTTAATCCATTTGCTCCGTGTCCACCAACATGGTACGGTCAGCCTTTTACTGGTCAATTCAAACTGCATTGTTTTTATGAACCAGAGGCTGGAACGTGTGATAGTGTTTATATGGGTTAGGAGTTTATCACGTATTAACGGTCTGTAATACCCTCACCTCTAAACAAGAGGGAAAACCAAAGTGTCAAGATGGAGGGGATATACAGTCCGTAAATACCTGAAATTAGTACATTAAAACGGAGCCAACTTTGTTTTGATGTACTTTTATTCCATGAAATAACGAGGGGAACTTTCGGTTGGAGGGAGTTCCCTATTTTAATGGAAATTTCCATAGCGGCACTCCAAGGTGAGCTAAGGGGATAGCGCTGTTTTCCTCTTCATTTTAGCAAGAGGAAAAATTATCTGTAATAGTATGAAAGCAAGGAGGCTATAACGTGTGTGCAAGTAAAAATAGAATTTCTTCGCATTGTCTCTGGATTGGAATTAGCGCTGATGAAGATTAAATTAAATTTTGCTTCTCGACTCCTGAATAAAGCAGTATAATCGTCTCAACAAAGAAGCAAATGTTAAGGAGATGAAACATGATTTCATATGTATTCATGGGATTGTTGACTGTTATCGGTTTAAGTGCAGCTCTTTTATTACGAAATCATCATGAAATTACAAAAAGAATCGGCATGGTATCCTGGGTATCATTAAGTGCATATTTCTTTATGGAATACATTGTTATCCGGGCTGCTGAAGCACCGTATAATTTGTTGAGACAGCCGATGAGTGATCTAGGTGTCACTTCTTGTGGAACAGGGACATATGAACTTGCAACTTATGAAATTTGTTCCCCTTATCATTCGTTAATGAATTGGACTTTTACGCTTACCGGAATTGTTACATTTGCCGGTGCTATTTTCTTGCAGCAATGTTGGCCAAATAAACGAGGTATAAGAGCAGCAACAGTCTTACTCGTCATATTCGGGCTTAGTTATGCGATCTCAGGTATTTTTCCCGCCGACTTAAATTTTCTGATTCATACATTTGCTTCATTACCGGGAATGTTTGTTCAAATTCCTGCTTTGATTTTAATCGGGGTTGCAATCAAAACGGGTATGCCGACATTATCAAAATGGACCTTCTTCTGTGTGTTTCTGTCAACCGTCAGTCTTATCCTGATATTCTTTCAGCCCCTATTTAATGATCTACCGGGCGGGCTGTTGCAAAGGTTTCTCTATGGTTCTGTCTGGTTATGGATGACTGTAACTGGAATAGTACTTTGGAAAAAGGAATGAATTAAAAATCCGGATTAAGTGTTAAAGCTAGGCATATCAGCACTCTCTTGTAAATGAATTAACTTTCCGCCGCAAAAAAGTCCTCCAGCTACCACCCTGAAGGATAACCTGGCTAAAATTATCCCTGTTATTTTATCCTTTCGCACCTATGTAATTAGAAATTAGAACCTCCATCTATTCGTAAAAATGTTCAATATTTGTTACGATCATATGGGAAGTATTTGTGATATTTTCAGTTATACGATTAGCGACGGATGCTTATGAATGGCATAATGTTTAGATGGCTTAAATTGTTAAAAAAGGTAGAAGGATAGTGGTAACTTTGGTGAGGCAGAGGGATCTTTTTATGGCTTTTTTTCGGGCAGGCATGCTCGGATATGGTGGTGGATTGTCGGCCATTCCACTGATGCAAAGGGAAGTGGTTACGAAATTTGAATGGATGACAGATGAAGAATTTTCTGATGTATTAGCACTTGCCAATACATTGCCAGGTCCCATTAATACGAAAATTGCCGGGTATATCGGCTGGAAGATCGATCGGTGGCGCGGAATGTTGAATGCACTCCTTGCGACAATTTTACCGACATTAGTTTTAATGATCTTATTGTTAACGGTTTTAAATACTTATAAGGACCGTCCATGGGTGCAAGGAATGGCCAAAGGTGTTATTCCTGTTGCCGGTGTGATGATTGGTGTGTTGGCCTGGGATTTTCTCAGGTTTTCCAAGAAACTGATGGGGTGGTTGCCGACTGTGATGCTAACAATCATCAGTTTAGTCGTCATGCAAATGCTCGGTATTCATCCGGCCATTTTAATATTGGTTCTCATTATTTCTGCATTGCTTTCCAGAGAAAAAAAAGAAAGGCGAGTTGATGAGAATTGATATACTGGGAAATTTTTAAAGCAAACTTTATCGCGAATATTTTAGGATATGGTGGAGGTCCAGCTACCATACCATTATTGGAACATGAAGTGGTTCATAAATATGAATGGTTTACGGTGAGCGAATTTAGTGAAATGGTGGCATTAGGGAATGGTTTACCAGGTCCTATTGCGACTAAACTTTCAGGCTACATCGGATTTGAAATGGGTGGTGTGTTAGGATCTTTTATTGGTGTCTTTGCGGCTGTCGCACCCTCGATGATTTTAATGATTGCATTGCTCGGTTTGTTGTTAAAATTTAAAGACTCTCCGAAAGTGAAGCGGTTGACACAATATATTCGCCCGACAATTGCTGTTTTGTTAGGTGTAATGACCTTTAACTTTTTCATGAATGCTTATGAGACATCGGGGATCTATCATACTGTTATTATTGCTGTCTTAAGTTTTTTTGCCCTTGAGCGATTTAGGATTAGTCCTGTGTTAGTTGTTTTAGGAGCACTTATTTATGGAGCAGTGTTAATTGGGTAATAATTTATAAGAGAAGTTGTTAGAATTTCAGGTAAAAGACGTGAGATTAACATTTTCTCTCTTGTCTTTTACTTTTTTCTGTTTCAATTAAATTCGTAAAGAGGTGCGAAGTTTGTTACGATTGAGTAGGAAGTATTCAGAGCTAAGTTTTAAAAATCCTAGGGACAACGAAAACTAATTATAGCTAAGAAACCGTTGATATACAGAACTGGCGAAAGAAGGGTAAGGATGAAAATCAAGAAATTTTTATTGCTTTTTGTATTACTTGTTTTCCTGGCAGCTTGCGGAGACAAGATAGAAACAAATATGTCTGAACCGATGGTTGATTTTGAATTTATAACACAAGATGAGGAAGTATTAAACTTAGACGATCTTCAAGATGAGTGGTGGGTAGCAAATTTCATGTATACGAATTGTCGAATAGTTTGTCCAAGAACAACAGCTAACATGGCGGCCGTCCAACAGAAATTGAAAGAGGAGGGCCTGAGCCCACAATTCGTCTCGTTTAGTGTTGATCCAGCACACGATACTCCGGAGGTATTGAAAGAATATGCCGAGGGGTATGATGCAGATTTAGAAACGTGGAGCTTTTTAACAGGTTATGATTTTGAAACGATTCAAGAAATATCAGAGAATACGTTTAAAACTGTGTTGGAAGAAGGAGTAGTGGGGCAAAGGGCACATGGAATTTACTTTTACTTGATTGATCCTGACGGGAACATTGTAAAAAAATATGATGGCATGAGCGAGGCGGAACTTGATCTACTTGTTAACGATTTAAAGACGGTATTATAGAAGGGAACGTCAATCAATCCTAAACTGTGAAAAACACCTTCGAATGGAGTATACCATTTCGAAGGTGTTTTTTAATGCAAGTACTTAAGATTGTTTATCAGACACTTCTCCCGGTTCTTCTACATTATCCGTAGCTTCGTCTTTCTTTTCGTCCCCACTAACTAATTCATTAGCCGAATTTTTAAACTCCGAGAGTGTTTCTCCGGCCGCCTTGCCGATTTCAGGTAGTTTTTTTGGACCGAAAATAATCAAAGCTAGAAGTACAATAAGAATTAAACCTGGAATTCCAATATTAGCTATCCCCATAGCAATTCACCTACTTTTCGTCTATGCCATTTTTTTTGTGTGTGTTTTCTTTTCAGCGAGTAATCCTCCGTTTTTGAGGTATTTCTCTACACCTTCAGCGGCACGATAAGCTAAAGCTCCGATTGTTCCGGTCGGGTGATAATCGGAAAAGTGTGGAAATGCAGATCCACCTGTGACAAATAGGTTTTCCATATCCCACATTTGCAAGTAATTATTAACAGCAGATGTTTCTGGATCGGCACCCATTGCTACTCCACCAGCATAATGTCCGCCGCTGTAGATATGGTCGAACTCTTCTGGAACTTCATCTTCATCGATGATATCTGCGCCCATTTCTTCCATGATCTTTCTAGTTACTTCGATACCGTACTTCGCAATATTAATATCTTGATCTGTTAATTTATTTGTAACACGTAGTAACGGATCACCAAATGCATCTTTATAGGTCGGATCTAAGTCTGTATAATTGTGCCACCATGGCATAACTCCTGGTACAAACCAAACATGCAGCATACTGTTTGCATATTTGATAGAGTTGTCCTTGAATTCTGCACCCCAGCTAGGAGTATCACTTGGTACGGCTAGACTTTGGATTGGACCCAATCCATACTGTCTAATTTCCGGGTGTCCACCATGTATGAAGTTTTTACCCTCAGGGTCAATATGCTCTACTGTAAAGTCTCTTAATGTTGCGCCAAGAGCCCCTGCTCCACCATACATATTGAATTTCTTGTCATTGAAAAAGCCCCGAACACCGAGGAAAGTATTATTAAATTGGCCGACAAAGTTTCTTCCAATTACACCTTCTCGTTTTTTTGGATTATAAGGCTTGCCGATTTCGGAAAGTAGTAGTAAGCGTGTATTTGTAAAGGTAAATCCACCTAAAACAACTACATCCGCGGGCTGTTCGTATTCAAGTCCTGTTTTCATATCTACATACATGATCCCAGTAGCCTTTTTACCATTATGTAGCACACGACGGGCATAGGAATGAGGACGAAGCTCGTAGTTACCTGTTTTTTGTGCTGTTGGAATAACGGTAACAACAGGATCCGATTTTGCCCCGAAATCACACCCGAAGTGAGAGCAGTAGGAACAAAATTGGCACTGGCTCAGTTTTTCCCCATCTGGGTTTTCATAAGCTTCACTCATGTTACCTGCAGGAATCATATATGGATGGTACCCGAGATTCTCTGCTGCCTCTTTAAATAAATTGATTGCCGGTGAACTTTTAAGTGGCGGGTTTGGATAAGGGTTCGAACGGGGTGGTCCGAGTGGATCCTCTTCTCCTGATGTTCCTGCTGTTTTTTCAAACCGGTCATAGTACTTTTCAAATTCATCATAAGTGATGCCCCAGTCTTGCAAAGTCATTCCTTCTGGTATTTTGTCTTTACCGAATTTCTCAACGGTTTTCGTATACACTTCAAAGTCAAATGGATTATTACGGAACGTACAGCCTGCCCAGTGCGCACTACCTCCACCTACATCGTTACCAACCATCATTTCAGCTTGTGTTCGGACTGGCTGGGCTTCTTCATCCATTTCACTACGAGAAGTAATGGTTTCTTTTGATAAATCTTGCATCATATCATAACGCTGTGTAAATCTGAGTTCATCTTTACTTCCAAGATAATCGTTGACTGTTTTTTCTTTTCCTCGTTCTAGTCCAACGACTTTATAGCCAGCTTTGGCAAGCTCGGCGGATACAATACCACCTGACCAACCTGTACCAACTACAACTACGTCTACTTTATCCAGTTTTATTGCCATGAAATTTTCCTCCTGTTGTGTTTAAACTTATGATTGCTGGTAATCGTTCAATCCCATAGGTTCCATTTTGACAAATTCTTCTTCCTCGATAATATCGATGAAGCCTGGACGTGGACCTGGATAATCTACCATTCTCCAGCCATCCATGTTTTTATTTCCGCCATAGAGAGGATCCGCAAATACACCTTCGATTGTCATTTTTCGGAGTAAACTAAAGAAATGTTGTGAACCTACACCAGTCAGTTCAACCTCTCCATTATCAAATAGTTGTAATATCTCGTCCTGTTGCTCGCCATCAAGGTTACTGAATTTATCATCGAACTTATCTTCACTTACTACATCCAATTTTCTTAGGCCTTCGATAATGATTTGACCTCTGTTTAGAGGTGTTTCATAACGCATCACTTCATCATCATCAGTATCACCATTGACCTTAAATGGATTTTGCATATACTCTTTCGCGTTCGTTCCCCATGAGCCTGCTAATTGCTTGTCAATGAAATATGGTACGCCTAACGCGACCGCACCTGGGCCATTGTCATCTTCCGGGTAGATACGCTCTACTGCTGCTCGCAGAATTACAAAGTCCTCAAAGCGATCAAAAAACATGCGCGCTTCTTGGAAATCGCTTGCTGATTCTGTTGTAGTTTGCGGTGTTTCTGACTCCTCCTTTAGAAACGGATTCGTTAGTATTCCCCCAAGGATAGATCCACCTACAACACCACCAGTAAATATCCCAGCATTTTTCATGAATATCCGGCGGTTCATTGTTTTTTTATTATTAGAGTTTTCATTAGCCAAGATAGTCCCTCCTTAAAATTAGATATATGTACTAAAAAAAGCAGTACAGTTGAATATTATACGCTTTTCTAACTTTAATGTCTACAATCTAAATGAAACTAAAGACTTGCTTATATTTGGGTAATCCTTCAAGTGGAATGTGTGGAAGATTAGAATAAAAAATGGTCCTATTTACTTAGTTATCAGTCTACCCGCAATCTAGCGTTTTAAACCAAATTTTTTAAATGAATTATGAAGTATTATTTTATTTATTTTATCACGTATTAACGGTCTTACCCCCACTGAATGAGTTTCACTTTATAACCCCCTTCCACTTCATTCCTTGCAAATCAAGAAGGATGGTATAAAATTAGATAAGAAAGTAAGTGAAGTAAATAGAAAAAGTAGAAGAACAGGTGTATTTCTGCATAAGAAATACACCTGTTCAATCAGATTTTTATTTTCAGTTGTAAAAAGGGAGGGTGAATGCATATGAAGAAAAAGGTAATCGTTTATGATCGAATTGAAGAACCAGTACTTAGCGCATTACAAGAAGAATTTGATGTACGAATATTTAAAGAACGTGATGCGCATGATAATCCTGAATTCTTATCATTCCTCCAAGAGGCAGAGGGGGTTATTGGGCTGGGTTTTCCTGGCCAGAGTGACATCCTTGATAAAGCACCAAATTTAAAAATCATTAGTAACGTGTCTGTCGGTTACAATAATTTAGATACCGAAGAATTAACAAAGCGGAACATCATGGGAACGAACACGCCAGATGTATTAACAGATACTGTAGCTGATATGGCAATGGGCTTAATGCTTTCAACCGCGAGAAGAATGCCCGAACTCGACCAATATGTAAAACAAGGAAAATGGAAAGAAGCTGTTACAACAGAATTATTCGGCGCAGATGTTCATCATAAAAAGCTCGGAATAATCGGGATGGGCCGGATTGGTAAAGCTATTGCACAACGAGCTCATTTAGGGTTTAATATGGATATACTGTATCATAGCCGCACGCCGAAACCAGACGCGGAGGAACGGTTTAATGCAACATACATGAATCTCGAGAGTCTGCTTAGGAATTCTGATTACATATGCCTTATTACCCCTCTAACAGATGAAACAAGGGGGATGATTGGTAAAAGAGAATTTCAATTAATGAAGCGATCCGCAATTTTTATTAATGTATCCCGGGGAAGTACGGTTGTGGAAGCAGATTTGATCGAAGCACTGAAAAATAAAGAGATAGCAGCCGCAGGGCTAGATGTATACGTACAAGAACCAGTAAATCCAGATAACGAGTTATTAAAAATGAAAAATGTCGTGACATTACCGCATATTGGATCGGCTACGGCTGAAACAGAAAATAAAATGGCAGCATTAGCAGCTGAAAATTTAAGAGCAGGATTGAACGGTGAAAAACCAGGAAATCTTGTAAATCCAGAGGTATGGAAGAAGGAGTAAGAAAATGGCAGAGCAACTAAGATTAAGAGCATATGAAGAAGATGATATTAATTTTCTACACAAGTTAGTGAATGATCCCGCAATTATGTCCTATTGGTTTGAAGAAGCTTATTATTCAAAGTCTAGGCTAAAGGAAATATTTGAAAAAGAGCAGCAAGATAGCAATACGCGCAGCTTTATTTTAACAAATGGTGAACAAGCACTTGGTCTTGTTCAATTATTTGATATTGATTTTATCCATCGTCATGCTGAATATGCGATTATGATTGATCCCGCTGCTCAAGGAAATGGTTATGCAGCTAAAGCAACAAATTTAGCATCGGATTACGCATTTAAAGTGTTGAATCTACACAAATTATTTTTATATGTGGATGAAGTTAATGAAAAAGCCGTGCATGTTTATAAAAAATGTGGCTATAAATATGTTGCTACGTTGGAAGAAGCGTACTTTGTTAATGGAATTTATCATAATGCTGTCTTGATGAATATTTTCAAGCGGGATTATCTTGGATTGAATTAATTTTTTTATGTCTGAAAAGAATAGAGAAACTTGTGAAACAGTTGATATTCATGCTGTAATTAGGGTATACTTTATATAGAAAGACATATAATAAAAAGACCGCAGATGCTGGTAACATCTACGGTCACAATAAACTGAAACCCCATCAAGAGGGGCTAGGTAGCGATACGGGAAATAATCCCTCACTCACCTGCTAAAGTTCATGAGGGATTATTTTTTATTGCTTTCGGACATGATGAACGCTACTAACATCCCAAAGGATATCATTAGCGCTAACACGCTTTCAAAAGCCATAGGCAACACCTCCCAACTGGGGAAGTCTCCCGCCGAAAACGAATCGACAAGGCGACAAGTGCTACCATAACCCCTCATGTGAAGCTCAGTTTATTGATGAGTTTAGTATATCATAAGAACGAATGATGTTCTCTGAGACAGAGTTATTGTATAAGCAATAGCTCTATTTTGTATACTGTTATCTAGTAAGGATGCTTAAAAAAACCTGAGTACGAGGGTGTTTAAATGAAAATAAGATAAAACCCGGTATTTTTATGAACATTATGGTGCGAAGCTAGTCGAAACGAAACAGATAAAACTTGCCGGAAAAACGTTGAGTGAGTTGATATATGTATGGGATGATGTAGACAAGGTGATAGAGAAAATAAATTCCTAATGAGAAGCAGATTCTAAATCGTTCAGCAAACGAGCCATATGTGAAACTTCTGCAGGAGTACATACGTAATGATATGAGGAGGGATAACCGCGAGACTTTTATCCTATGCTCTATTGCTTGGCTTCATTTTATTTTTAAACTTAGGACTTTATTTACCATCCTTACTTTCAGTTGATGAGGAAGACATAGGAAAAAATACAAACCGTTTAAAGAAATCTAAATGGTTTCAAGAGTGGAATATAAACAATTAATTATTCACGATAAGGATGTCCGTAAAGTTATTGGAAAGTTCAATGATAAGAAAATTGATAAGAAATTTTTTCAGAATAGATACCGAAAAAAACTACAAAGTATTTTGCAACAAAAGCTAAATAATAATTTAGCTTAGTATGCATATTATCGTGCTCAGAGTTCTGGAGGGATCGTGTGAAAGATAGTTTAATTGTGGTGTTATCCATCGTGGTAGTCACTTATATTATTTATAAAAACAGAATTAAATTAAAGGAACTTACAAAATTTCAAATTCTAGGAACGGGATTTACCTATCTTGCTGTTGCTTGTATAGGGGGATTTATTATATATTACGGTGGAAATTGGGTTGCAGGGAAAATGCCAAATTTGTTTTTTAAATATATAATTTTTCTAGTAGTCATTTGTATAACGCTATATTTATGTGTAAGTGTGTTGCACAAATTATTACGGAAGATTACGAATGGGAAACTGCCTACAAACAATCATGATTGCTAAAGCTAACAGTATCATTGGTTAAGCTGGATTAAGCTCCGACTGTTTTTAATAAATAGCAGCAAACATAAAACGAGATAGGTGAATTAATTGAGTATAAAAATAAATAACGAACTTGAAATGAGGTCGTTGAATGAAACAGATTTAAATCCCTTGTGGGTATTAGCATATAAAGAGTCAAATCCGGAATGGAAAAAATGGGATGCCCCTTATTATGACCACGCGGCGGTAACATACGATGCTTTTCTGAAAGAAATGAAATCATCTCTAGTACAGCAGGATAATCGCTGGGGCTTGTTTGTTAATGGAGATTTGATCGGAACCGTGTCCTATTATTGGGAGCATAAGCCTTCAAATTGGCTTGAAACGGGTATTGTTATTTATAACCCCGATTATTGGAATGGTGGATACGGAACCATCTTTTTTAAAGCGTGGGTCGATCATTTGTTCAACACTTTACCCTTGGTTAGAGTGGGCTTCGCTACGTGGTCCGGGAACGAGCGTATGATGCGGTTAGGCGAGAAATTGGGAATGCGTTTGGAAGGAAGACTGAGAAAATGTCGGTTATACAATGGCATATATTATGACTCTATCCGAATGGGAATATTAAGAGAAGAATGGGAGCGGTTATCAGACGAGTGCAAATTGTTTTTTTAAGAAGCATTAATATAATAACTCAACTTTCGCAGAGTAAAAATGACATCTAACCTTTATCTGGTAAAGTACTTTTGGAAATTCATTATGGACCTTGACATCTGCCTACTATAAAAAAGAAAAACACCTCCACTTTTGGTATAGT
>NZ_WOWT01000027.1:0-56568 GCF_009746545.1 Oceanobacillus sp. AG | reverse complement strand
AAACCCTGTTTGAATATTCCGCACTCTGAGTGAACACTATGCCCACCAATACATTCTATAAAATGGCGTTTGAGTAATTCTAAGAAAACAGGAGCATTTTGAAGATAATCAAAGTATATAGAGGGAGAGGGATTTAAATGAAAAAAGATGAAATGGCACAGATAGTACAAAACAGAAAAAAGTTAAGTGTAAAATCAATGTATTTTAATCGATATTTACTTGTAAGATATGTATCCGCGTTATTCTTTTTTACAAATTTTTATTGGTTAATCTCATTATTGATGAGTGATTCGTCACTATTCTTTATCCCATTGGTATTAATCATCGTATTTGTTGTGAGTGCTGCCGAACAGGTAAAAATATTTAGCAGTCATACTAATAATGCAAAACACACAAAATACTATTTTAAAATTCAACTTGTGATAAATATTATATTGTTATTACCAACTTATTTTTCTTCTTCCTTTACCCAGTTATACCCTTTCCTAATTGAAAAAGGGTCGTCTAAACTATTTATTTTAGCGATATTAGTGTTAGGAGTAATATTGAGTGCGATCACTCTCAAGCGTTTACATTCGATTAAACATAATGAGGATAAACATTTTGAACGCATCAAGGAATATGAACAAGCTATTAATTAATAATAGATAGAAGGGGAAATTACAATGGAAAATGAAAATAAAGTATTTGCTTTCTTAGAGAAGTATCTAATGGGTCCAATGGGTAAAATTGCGTCCTTTCGTATAGTGCGTGCCATAATGGCTGCAGGGATGGCTTCTATTCCGTTTGTAATTGTAGGATCGATGTTCTTAGTCTTGAACGTACTACCAGAGACATTTACTTTTTTAGAGGGCTTTTTTGATAATACATTTTTCAGAATTAGTGATTTGTATATGTTAGCAAACAAAACAACGATGGGAATATTAGCGTTATATTTTGGCCTCGTTATTGGGTATGAGTATACAAAAATATTTGCTGAAGAAGAAGAGTTAAACCTAAACCCGTTAAATGGTGCTTTACTATCTTTGTTTGCATTTTTTATGACTGTTCCTCAGTTAGTTATCGAAAATGGGAAAATGACTCTCGTACATCTAATTGATGAAGACAATACAATTGTCCATGGGTGGGAAATGGTTGCAGATGGGGTAAGTCGCTTAGGAGCGACAGGAATATTCACAGCAATCATTATGTCCGTTATAGCGGTGCAAGTCTATAGATTGTGTGTTAAACAAAATTGGGTTATTAAAATGCCTGAGGCCGTTCCAGAGGGTGTGTCCAGGTCATTCACAGCCCTAATTCCGGCATTTCTAGTAGCTTTTGTTGTTTTATTAATCAATGGTATTCTAGTTGCACTGGGGACTGATATCTTTAAGATTGTTGCAATTCCTTTTGGCTTTGTTGTTAATTTAACAAGTAGCTGGGTAGGTATTTTAATTATTTACTTCTTAATCTCCGCTCTTTGGATTGTAGGTATTCATGGGGCAACTATTATTTCAGGCTTCTTGACACCAATCGTTCTAACAAACTTGCAATCTAACATAGATGGAGCAAACATTCCATTTGCAGGCGAATTCCAAAATGCATTTGTTTATATGGGTGGTTCGGGGGCTACTTTAGGCTTATGTATTTTCATTGCATTTTTAGCTAAATCAAAGCAATTAAAAGTTCTAGGCAAAGCCGCTCTTGCTCCTGGTATTTTTAATATTAATGAGCCGCTAATATTCGGATTACCAATTGTCTATAATCCCTTTTTAGCAATCCCATTTTTCCTAGCACCAATGGTATCAGCATCAATAGGTTATTGGTCGATCAAACTAAAAATTATAGGTCCTGTTATCGCACATCTTCCTTGGCCTACTCCAATTGGTGCCGGAGCTTTCTTGAGTACAGGTGGGGACTACTTGGCAATCATTGTTGCATTGGTTTCTGCTATTGCAGCATTTATAGTTTGGCTGCCCTTCATTAAAATGTATGATAGTAAGTTAGTTAAGCAAGAAGAAGGTGAAGAAGCGTTAATTTAAACTAAATTATAAGTTGCAATCCTGAATAACTAAATTAAGGCAGCATATTGGAAAGATAGACCCCTTCTGATATTGCTGCTTTTTCATTCAAAAACCGCTTACTCTTCTTTCATAATGAATGACTTGTTTTTATTTTGAGTAATATCTTCTACAGTCCTTGCTTCTTGTCCATCACTTTGATCAGTAGTATGCATACCCCTTGAGTATTATCAACAAATGCTTAATAATTAGTGCAAATGCTTTATTTTTGCTATCCATTTAGAATACTTTCAATCGCTTTCATATCAAAGAGATAAAAGAGCGGGATGGTAGCGGTACAATAAGGAGGAGAAGATTATCTTGAACAAATTACAAGGGAAAACGGCGATTGTAACAGGTGCCAGTGCTGGGATTGGAGCTGCTATTGCTAAGGAATTAGCTAGTGAGGGGGCAAATGTCGTCCTAGCCGCCCGCAGGCTAAAAAAGTTAAACGAGTTAAAGAATGAAATTGCAGAAATAACAAACGGAAAAGTGAAAGTCATTGCTGTCCAGGCGGATGTATCCGTTAAGAATGACGTTAATCAACTCGTGGAACAGGCACAAACGGAGCTAGGAAATGTAGACATTCTTGTCAATAATGCTGGGCAAATGCTAACAGCCACCGTCCAATCTGGACAGGTGGAGGAATGGGAAAAAATGATCGATCTAAATGTGAAGGGTACCCTTTATAGCATTGATGCTGTCTTACCTTCCATGCTATCCCGTTCTACTGGCCATATCATTAACATTGCTTCTGTTTCTGGCCTTGAAGTAACAAAGACAAGTACCGTCTATAGTGCTACAAAACATGCTGTTCGGGTTATCTCTCAAGGGTTAGAAAAGGAACTCGCCAAAACAGGTGTAAGGATAACCAATATTTCACCAGGTATGGTTGATACGAGCTTAAGCAGTGACAACAACTGGAATGGCCGTAAAAAGCTTGAGCCAACTGATATCGCAAAGGCTGTCGTCTATGCTGTTACCCAGCCTAGTTATGTGAATGTTAACGAGATTACGGTGCGACCGGTGTAAAATAGAGGGGCCTATGAAGGTCCCTCTTTTGATTGATTTTTAGTGTAGATGCTTTTTACTTACAATGCCTACCACCCACAGTCTCTTTGCAACAGGCCTCCTCCCTCATCATCTCCTCCACTAATTCCTGATTCCTCTGCCTGAAAAGATCATTATGCGACGATACCATCGCATATTCCTCGGCCTGCGGTTGAATATATTGCTTCGCCCGGTTCACGGCATTCGCAGCATCTTGGAAACAACCGGCAATCAAATTTAGTTTACCATCGAAAGCTACAATATCCCCCGCCCCATATAAACCAGGAACGGATGATTCACAATGTGTATTACCAGCAATGAAAAAATCATCCTTCATTTGAATATTCAAATCGCTCTCTTGTAGTAAACTCGCATCCTGTTCATAGCCGTGATTAATGATCACATCGTCAACAGTAACTTCAATTTTCTCCCCTGTCACTCGATCCGTCAGTTCCACAGATTTGATTTTTTCATGGTTTTCACAAGCGACTAATTTCGTAATCGTCGTTTGCGAAAGCTGCGTCACAGAGCTGTTCCGTAACTGGGTCACTTGTGCTTCATGACCAGTCGGTTCACTCTTTCGGTAGGTCATATATATTTTTTTCGCGATTGGTTCGAGTTCATTCGCCCAGTCAATCGCCGCATTGCCACCTCCTGAAATAAGCACAGTTTTACCTTGGAATCGCTTAAGTGACGTAACTGCGTAATGAATATTCGCGGCTTCAAATTGTTCCGCTCCTTCAATCTCCAGTCTTTTCGGATTTAGAATTCCTGCCCCAACCGCAACAATTACTGTCTTTGAATAATGCATGTCTCCTAAAGCGGATCGCAATACAAAAATTCCTTCTTCATTACGAGAAATCGCTTCTATTTTCTCATTCAACACTACGGCTGGTTCAAAAATCAACGCTTGGTCGACTAACTGTTCCATCAGCTTTTCTCCTGGAACGGGCGGCACTCCACCGACATCCCAAATCATTTTTTCCGGATAGACATGGATCTTTCCGCCAAGACGCGGCTGATATTCAATCAGCTTCGTCTTCATTTCCCGTAAACCGCTATAGAAAGTGGAATAGAGCCCGGCCGGACCTCCACCAATAATCGTTACATCAAACAGTTCCTCTTGTTTCATCGTCATCCACTCCAACCCCACATTATTTTAATCTTGAATAGACATTGACACATTGAAAATTTAATTATATATTAACATATATAATTGAAATTGATAATCATTATCAGTGAATATCACTAATTTAGGATGGAGGTAATACAAATGACCCGCCTTTCCGGTGAAGATTTATATATTGGCTATGGGGATCAATCAATCGTTAAAAATCTCAGTTTAACCATTCCAGATAAGAAAATTACAACGATCATCGGATCCAACGGTTGTGGAAAATCTACTTTATTGAAGGCTATTACACGGATTATCCCTCACCAAGGAGGCTCCGTCCTGTTAGATGGGAAAGATATTGCAAAAGAAAATACGAAAACGCTCGCGAAAAAAATGGCAATACTTCCTCAAACTCCTGAAAGTGCCGACGGGTTAACAGTTGGAGAATTAGTATCCTACGGGAGATTCCCTTATCAGACCGGTTTCGGACGTTTAACGAGAAAGGATTTGGAAGTCATCGATTGGGCACTTGAAGTTACAGGTATAGCGGACTTTAAATACCGGCCCATCAGCTCCCTTTCCGGCGGTCAGCGCCAACGAGTTTGGATTGCAATGACACTCGCACAAGAAACGGAAATTATCTTTCTGGACGAGCCAACAACTTATTTAGATATGGCGCACCAGCTCGAGGTTTTAGAGTTATTACAGAAACTAAACGAAGAACATAACCGGACGATTATTATGGTGTTGCATGACTTAAATCAAGCCGCTCGATTCGCCGATTATATCATTGCATTAAAGAATGGAGAGATCGTGAAAGCCGGGGCTTGTGAAGAAATTATAAATTCGGAAGTGCTCCGGGAAGTTTTTCAAATCGATGCCGTCATCGGACGGGATCCGCGCACGAATAAACCTATGTGTATGACGTACAACCTACTGAAAGGGGAAAAACAATATGAAGAAACGAATCATCCCATTTTTGCTGCTGCTCATTCTCATTAGCGCATGCAGCAATTCCAATACAACGAAAGAAACAAGTGACGCACCAGAAGGCGAAGGGGAAACAATTACATACGAATCGGAGACAGGCCCGATTGAGGTTCCCGCCAATCCCGAACGGGTCGTCATCCTCTCTGGCTATACAGGGAATGTCATCCATTTAGGGGTGAACGTTGTCGGTGTAGATGTTTGGTCTAAAGACAATCCGACCTTTGAAGAAGAATTGAAAGATGTAGCAGAAGTTTCAGAGGATGATCTGGAAGGGATCTTGGAATTAGAACCAGACCTAATTATTGCGCTATCAACGGTGAACAATCTCGATAAATTAGAAGAAATTGCACCAACTGTAACCTATACATGGGGAAAAGTAGATTATTTAACCCAACATATCGAAATTGGCAAACTTCTTGGGAAAGAGGAAGAAGCGACAGAATGGGTTGAGGACTTTAAACAGCGCGCGGAGCAAATCGGGGAAGACGTCCGTGCCAAGATTGGTGAAGATGCAACCGTATCGGTTATGGAAGCCTATGGCAAAGATCTTTATGTTTACGGTGAGGACTTTGCCCGTGGAACAGAAATCTTATATGATTCAATGAAACTTAAAATGCCTGAAAAAGTAAAAGAACATGCATCCGAATCAGGTTATTATACATTATCGGCAGAAGTGCTCCCGGAATTTGCAGGGGATTATATCGTGCTAAGTAAATATTCCGAGGCAGACACCGCCTTCCAGGAAACGGACACCTACAGGAACATACCGGCTGTGAAAAATGGTAATGTGATTGATATGCAAGGGGAAGGTGCATCATTCAGCGACCCGGTTACATTGGAGAAGCAGCTCACACTCTTTGAAGAAGGATTTCTAGGAAAGTAAAATTATGAAGGAAAAAGCTTTAGCATTCAAATTTATTCTAGCCATTCCCATCTTTATCTGCATGTTTCTTCTTGCAATGAGCTTTGGTGCAGCAGAAATTTCAGTTCAAGATGTGTGGCTCGCGCTCATAACATCCAATAAGAATGACGCAATTTCCATTATCCGTGATATTCGCTTACCCCGGGAAATTGCCGCAATTGCTGTTGGAGCAGCGCTTGCTGTATCTGGTGCGATCATGCAAGGTTTAACCAGGAATCCGCTTGCCGATCCTGGACTCCTCGGTTTAACGGCCGGTGCGAATACGGCTTTAGCAATTACGATTGCCCTCCTTCCTACAGCCAACTACTTTCTAACGATGGTTGCCTGTTTTATCGGAGCGGCAATCGGTGCCGGATTAGTATTTGGCATTAGTTCCATGAAAAAAGGCGGGTTCTCTCCCTTTCACATTGTACTTGCCGGAGCTGCCGTCTCCGCATTTCTAGTTGCCATTGCTGAGGGAATTGGAATTTATTTTAAAATATCAAAAGACATTTCCATGTGGACAGCAGGCGGAATGATCGGCACGAATTGGAAGCAACTGCAAATTATCATGCCCTTTATCCTTATCGGGATTGTGCTGGCCATCTTCCTTTCCAAGCAGCTGACGATTCTCAGTTTAAATGAAGAAGTAGCGATAGGCCTTGGACAAAATATTTTCAAAGTTAAAATCCTGCTCTTTATCGCCATTATTATCCTTGCAGGCGCATCCGTTGCCCTGGTTGGGAATATGACGTTTATTGGACTGATGATCCCGCATATCGTCCGAGCAATCGTTGGGACGGATTATCGGTTTATTTTACCAATGGCTGCGATTGCAGGGGCTACGTTCATGCTGTTCGCTGATACGGTTGGGCGTACGTTGAATGCACCATTTGAAACGCCTGTTGTCGCTATCATCTCTGTGATCGGCTTACCATTTTTCCTCCTCATCGTTCGTAAAGGAGGAAAAGCATTCGTATGATACATCCGGCATTAATTAATAAACAGCGCATCATTTTAGTTATTTCACTATTACTTATTATAACGACGGTTATAATAAGCATGGGCATCGGTTCATCCAGCTTAACCTTTGACCGACTCATTCAGACGCTTCTCGGATCTGGCAGTAGAAATGAGGAATTCATCTTATATTCGATTCGCTTGCCACGGATATTGATTACCCTTCTAGCTGGGATGGCACTCGCTCTGTCTGGATCAATCCTGCAAGGAATTACGAGAAATGATTTGGCTGATCCTGGTATTATCGGAATTAATTCCGGTGCGGGAGTCGCCATTGCCGTTTTCTTTTTATTTTTTCCGATTGAAGCTGGACGCTTTGTTTATATGATTCCAGTTGTTGGATTTCTCGGCGCATTTATCACTGGTTTCCTTATTTATCTATTTGCTTATAGTAAAAAAAGTGGCTTGCAGCCTGTAAATCTCGTGCTCATCGGAATCGGATTTTCTGCGGCACTGTCAGGTGCGATGATTGTGATTATTTCCTCTGCCGAGCGGGAGAAAGTAGATTTTATCGCCAAATGGATCGCAGGGAATATCTGGGGAACCGACTGGCCATTTATTGTGGCTCTCCTTCCCTGGCTTGTCGTTTTGATTCCATTTACTTTATATAAAGCGAACCGGTTGAACCTGCTTGGGTTAAGTGAACCTGTTGCAGTTGGTGTTGGGGTTTCCATTGAGAGAGAACGCGTCACGCTACTTTTAACAGCTGTTGCATTAGCAGCTGCTGCCGTTTCTGTCACAGGGGGGATCAGCTTTATCGGACTGATTGCACCACATCTTGCGAAATCCCTAGTCGGACCGAGGAATCAATTGTTTATCCCGGTTGCGATTTTACTTGGTGGCTGGTTGCTGTTGGTTGCGGATACAGTTGGAAGAAATTTGATTGATACAACGATTCCGGCTGGAATTATGGTTGCTTTGATTGGTGCGCCATATTTTGTTTATTTGTTGGTGAGGGATTGAGGATGAAACGATTAAAATAAAAAATGGCTGCAAATGGATAACGATTTGCAGTCATTTCATCTTCAATTATTCCACACCAGGATGATTCCCGGAAAAACCCAAACAGTATGATGAAGATATAAACTCCAATGATTATAATGAGGAACATATAAGAGATAACGAACCGATCCGATTTTTATCGATTTCAGTTAGAAGACTTAGAGAAAGAAACATCCGTAATTAGAAGGATTGCACCTGTTGCACAACCTCCTTATAAATCTTTACTTTTGGAAAAAACTGACTTCTATATTATCTATATGTCTGACTAAATAGCAAAACAGCATCGGATTTTAACTACCAATGCTGTTTTAATTATTTATATTTGGAACTATGAACGAGTCTAGCATAGATGACTAGATACTCACACTTCAAAAAGATTTAACATAGTAGTCCGTAATAATGGGAAATGCAAGAAGTGCACGAACGAAATTGTCACAATCCCAGATCAGTTAATATACTCTCCATTTTTTCACTTCTGCAAAAATATGAAATTCACCCATTAGATATTTCAATTCGCTTTTAGAACCTTATATGAGACTGTTTCACGAATTTAGAGCTGTTTTATCTAATAGAACCCTGCTATAAGACAGATTCAAATCCTTTAAGTCTCATAATTCATAACTGCTGAGCATACCACTTTTTCATTGATGGACATCGTTCCTTTTACGATTTTGTTTTCCTTTGATTCGTCCACTCATAGATAAATTGAATCATTGTTTTCGTAAATTGAAGAAGTTGTTGAATAGAAACCTCCTCATTGACCGCATGTGCATGCCTGAACTCACCCGGTCCATAAATCGCTGCCGGTATCCCCATATGCCCAAACCATCCTCCATCGGTAACAGAAGGGGAAACATCGATGACCACCTTACTATCGTGTACCATTTCATGAGACGCGGCTAGCGCATGAACCGCAGTATAATTCTTATCGACTTCTAATGATGGGAAGATTTCCCCGCGTTCTTCAATCATCGAAGTTCCACCCCATTCAAAAGTAGGCGGATGATGGCACAACCAAGGATCTGCTTTGGCAATGCGAAGAATATAGTCTTCTATTTCTTTACTCACTTGTTCATGCGTCTCATTCGGATAATAATGCACCGTGATCCATAAACGACACTCATCAGCAATAAATGCCGCATGGCGTCCCCCTTCAATTACAGCAGGATTAATCGTATTCGTTCCCGCCGGATATCCTTCATACTGTTTCGTTACAGCCCAATAGCGCTCCAGCTCTTGTAAGCCTTCTATAACTTTCATCATCTTTTCAATTGCACTCGCTTCAGGCAGACCACCGCCAGCATGTATCATGTTCCTTCTCATCGCATCATGAAACGTACGCGGATTTTTTACCGTAATCCACCCAGTTATTACACCGCCTTGACCTTGGATATGTAAATCACTCGTATCTACTACAAGCGCAAAGTCTGCATTATACCCTCGCTCGCAACATTGCAACGTACCCGCCTCACCAACTTCTTCACCTATAACAGATTGGAAAATCAGATCTCCTGGCAATTCGATATCCGCTTCATTCAATAGTTTCGTTGCGAATAATGCACTAGCAAGCCCGCCCTTCATATCAGCGGCTCCTCGACCAATAATCCGATCTTCTTCGATAATCGGCTCGAATGGATTCGTTTTCCACACTTCATCTTCACGAGCCTCAGCTACATCAATATGACCATTGATGATGAGACTATTATGTGTAGTAGATTTTATTCCCTTTTTCACACCAACAACATTCGGGTCATTTGGATACACGTCCCACATGTCGATTTCAAAGCCCATTCGATGTAAATAATCAGCGATAAAATTCTGTGCATCTTTCGTATTCCGAGCAGGAGGCGCAGATGTATTATATTCAATGAGCTTTGATAATAAATCAATTAATTCCATTTTTCTTGCGTCGACTTGCTTTAATAAGTGTTCAACCGTTATATCCATTAGATAACTCCCTCTCTAATTTATTTTAATAGACAACTAGTCATTCACCTCCCTAAACAAAAAAACCACTCCTAGAAAATAGAAGTGGTTAGAATAAGACACAAATTAGTTACATGAAAAAACATGTTCTTCAATCTGTTCTATTCACCGCTTCCTTACGCTAGTTCAAACTAGATCAAGTTCAAGGGTTGAGGATTACCTCTCTCAGTTTTTCAGTAAAACACCCCTAGTGGTGATTAAATATGAGTTTTTCAGACATTAAGTTTAGTATGTCATATTGATTGTTAAACTGCAACCTCTGTTTGATGTACTCTCTTCTATTTTGATTTCTTATGATAAAACGAAATGTATGCAGGACTATTTAGCTCATTTTTTATCATAATTAATTATCATTAATTAAAAATAAAATTTCAGTTATACTAAAAAAAAGATTCGACGGTAAGTAAGAAAAACCCTCTAATACAGGCATATTCAAGTGTCTTATTAGGGGGTTTTATTTAGATTACATATATAGCGTCATCATGTTGAAATTACTCTTCAAAAAAAGAAAACAGCTTAAAGTGTATGTCAGCAACATTATATTTGCATCTATAAACAAACATGTCTATTTTAGTTATAAAAGTATCCCCTTGTCCGGTTTTTGGTTTTACTTAACTAGCATTGAGCTACCATAATGACTCGCGGGCAAACGATCAGATATGGTACCTCAAATTCAAAAACTAATGATGAAAGCGCTAATCGGAGCTACATTAGCAAATCTTCTGAACGGCGCCATTGTTGCAATGCTTATTTTCTAATAAATCTATACTTGAATACCAGAAAGAATATTATTTAGGATGTTTGCTTCAAGCGAATAACAATGATTGATGTATGTTTGTTTGAATGATATCCTATTTAATATTGGAATATAGATTGAAAGAAGGTCTTTCATGAAGAATACAGATCATGCTATCAATAAAGGTCCTTTTAATTTACAGAACCTTATTTTAACAATTGGAATTATATTCGTAGCTTTTAACTTACGGCCTGCTATTACGTCAATCGGTCCTTTAATTCGTTTAATCAGAGATGACGTTGATATTACGAATGGAACGGCAGGGTTATTGACAAGCTTACCCCTGATTACATTTGCCATTGTATCACCAATTGTTCCAAAGTTATCTAGAAAATTAACAAGCGAAATTGCATTAATCATTGGTTTACTTTTAATCATTATCGGTATTCTAATTCGCTCTTTCGCAATTCTTACCCCGTTATTGCTAGGAACACTTATTATTGGTTCGGGTATTGCAATATGTAATGTCTTATTACCAGGAATAATTAAGGATAATTTCCCGTTGAAGGTTGCACTCATGACAGGTGTTTACTCAACAGCTATGAATATATTTGCAGCCTCTGCTTCAGGGTTAAGTTATCCATTTACAAAAATGTTAAATGGAAATTGGCAATTATCTCTGCAAATCTGGATGATACCTGCAATCCTAGCTGTCCTTATTTGGATATATATAACAAGAAAAAATACAGTAAACAATGAAGGAAAACAGATACAACTAGAAAGTAATAATTCGGCTAATAATCGAATGTGGGGTTCCGCCTTGGCATGGCAGGTTGCAACCCTTTTAGGCTTACAATCATTCTTATTTTATGTGACGATATCTTGGTTGCCTGAAATGTTGATTTCAAATGGTGTAAGTTTAACGACAGCTGGTTGGCTCCTATCTTTCGCACAGATTATTGGGCTTCCCGCTAGCTTTTTAGTACCGACCTTTGCCGGTAAAGTGAGATCCCAAAGCCTTATTGCTGTATCGATGGGATTATCAGCTTTCTTTGGTTATAGCGGTCTTCTGCTAGGGAGCTCGATGCCTATATTGATTATAAGTATTACATTAATTGGCATCACGTTAAATGGTGGGTTCGCATTAGCTTTAACTCTACTAGGCTTACGTGCAAAAACCTCTGAACAAGCCTCAGAGTTATCGGGTATGGCCCAGTCGATTGGATATTTATTAGCTGCTGCAGGTCCTTTTGCGATAGGCATAGTATTTGATTTAACAACGAGTTGGACGGTGCCATTAATTGTATTAATTCTAATATCTACATTAATAATGATCTTTGGCTTTCTAGCAGGAAGAAATAAATATGTATTAAATTAAATATGCAACTTTTACACTGAGGCAACATTCCAAACTTTGACGTTAATGATTTCTTTTTCCACAATGATCATTGCGTTAATCGCAGTCGTTGCCTCTATTTAAAAAACTCAGATGAAGGTACACCTGATAAATCATTTGCTTCCCCCTGCTCAAATGCGATTAATACCTCATCTTGCTGACCAGGTTCTAAATCAACGAACTTCTGAGAAAACTCTTTGTTGCTGTGATTATCCAGTTCTTTTAAACCTGAACGGAATAAGTCTTTTCGGAAAAGCTTAATCTGTTCTCCTTGCGTTTCCTCCGGTTCATACCATGGACCCAATCGATAATCACTGCCGTTGATCCCCCATTGACTGGCAAGCTGATGGTCAATATAGATTGCTGCATTTAAATCTTTTGCGCCTGGTCCTAAGTCATCCGCTGGGAAGATACGTTCACAAGCGGCTACTGTAGTCTGATATTCATCAGGATAGAAAAACATCAATGCAATATTTGGATTTTCCTCGGGTGCTGCTGGTGCCACATCGGTTTCTGTATTTTTATTACTACCAAGTAAACCCCCGATTGTACCACCAACAACAATGCCCCCAACGGCTATGCCTGAGTTTCTTAAAAATGTACGTCTCCAACGGTCTGTACCTTGTTTTTCACCTGTATTATTTTTCTTTTTGTCGTCTGACATAGAAATAACCTCCTATTTATTAATTGAAAGCACTTATATTTGCCAAAAATGGAGTAAAAGTTAAAAAATGATCCAAATAACCACTTTTCTCTAGCTTAGACATATAAACAAAGAAAAATACTTTTAGTTTATGTAAAGCTAGCTACAATACTTAAAACGGGGCTGTTGCACATCAGATAACTGATTGTACAACAGCTTTTTTGTGTAAACACAAAAAAACAGACCACAAAGGGTCTGCTCTCGTGTATTATTAATTTATGACTAATAAAACAATAATACAACCCCAGTATACGCAAACATCCGGTAATTATCAATTATATCTACCGATGGATGTAGAAGAAATGATTCCGATGGATGATTCGGTCCGACTTCACTGCCTCTTATGTGAAAGGATGGATTATAGAGAACTATTACAGGCGTACTCTCCAAAAGGGAGAAAACCGGCAGTCGATCCAGTCATTCTATTTAAGGTCATTACCTACGCAGCTTCGCAAAAAATCTATTCTTCCCGCGAAATCGAAAAAGCATGTCGCCGGGATATCAATTTTCGTTGGCTTCTTCAAGGGTATACAGCTCCGGATCATTCCACCATCAGTCGTTTCAAGCAAAAATATCTGACTGATAGCGTAATGGAACAGCTCTTCTTCCAACAAGTCGTGTGGCTCTATCAACAAGAAGCGATTACCGGTGAAACAATCTATATAGATGGCACAAAAATCGAAGCGTATGCCAATCGGTATTCTTTTGTATGGAAAAAGGCAATCACCAAGCATGAAGCCAAGATGTATACCAAATGGCAAGCCCTTCTGGAACAGATTAATACAACGTACTGTCAGATCTTCACAAGTCCTTACGAGACCTTTTTGGATGATTTGAAACAAGTACTTGCTTTCCTGGAGAAAATACAAGAGGAAGAAAACATCACGTTTGTTTATGGCAAAGGGAAAAGAAAAAACGTCCTTCAACGTTACCATGAACAAGTAAAGGAAATGCTTCAGCGCAAAGAACACTATGATGCTTCCAATCAGATTATGGGAGAGAAACGAAACAGCTATTCCAAAACAGACCATGATGCGACGTTTATGCGTATGAAAGATGATCATATGCGGAATGGTCAACTCAAACCGGCCTATAATGTCCAAGCTGCCGTGGATGCGGAATTTATCGTTGGAATTAATGTGTTTTCCGATCGAAACGACACAACAACATTGATTCCAATGCTTCAATATTTAAAGGAAAATCTCCCCTTCGCGTATCGCCATATCGTCGCAGATTCCGGATATGAAAGCGAAGAAAATGATGTGTATTTAAAGAAGCAACAACAGACGGCCTATATCAAACCGCAAAATCATTAACGCAAGAAAAAAGCTTCTTTCAAAAAGGACATCAGACATCGAGAAAACATGGCTTATCCGAGGAGTTAGAAATAATGCCTGGTAGTAATTTATCCCAAGACTAAAATCACGAGTGTTCTTGATTTTATTTAAAAAACCTCTCTGCCATATTCGGAATAACAGAGAGGTTTTATATCAGCTAGGTGCTATTAATTTTTTTCATTTAAAGCCTTTATTTCCTCTTTATCCAAGTAGGTGACTTCCGCTATAAGATTGATATCTAATCCTTTGCTCAACATTTCCATGGCAACTTCTTTCTTACCTATTTCCTTCCCTATCTCCTTCCCAATTTCTTTTCCCTTTTCCTCATACGAGATTGGTATCTCGAGAATCTTTTCTGCTTCTGGCAGCTCTTCAATTTCCTTCATTAGCTGTTCCTCCTGTTCTGTAGGAGTTTTTATATTTTTTCTTTTAATCTCTTTATTTCCTCTTTATCCAAGTAGGTGACTTCCGCTATAAGGTTGATATCTAATCCTTTTCTCAGCATTTCCATGGCAACCTCTTTCTTACCTATTTCTTTTCCTTTTTCCTCATACGAAATTGGTATCTCAAGAATCCTTTCCGCTTCTGGCAGTTCTTCAATTTCCTTCATTAGCTGTTCCTCCTGTTCTGTAGTTAGTTTTAAATATGTCTCAAAAAATCCATAGACAATACGCTGCTTGGCTGGGTTTAATTTCATTTTCACCATCATGCGCAGAAATTCCTTTTTAACCTGTACCTTTTCCTTTTCCTGATATCCCATTTCACTCATAAGTGCTGCAGCAACTGGGTTTTCAGAGAGAATATAATCACGCCAGTTCTTTTTCTTTAGATGCAGTGTCAGATAGTTGAATGTCAGCACATGGAAAAAAGGGAATTCCATTGTGTACTGGTTTCTTTCCCAGTCTGCTTTATAAGTTAGTACAGCAATAGGCACTATCGGTTTTTGATACTTATTGTACAGCATGCTGAAATAGTGATACATGCGCTCGTGGAAATGCTTTTGTTCATAACTTTGCGGCTCAACATGGATAATTACCACAACATCTGTCCCTTTTAGTGTTGTTTCAATAACAATATCCAACCTGCGGGTTTCTCCCTGTAATACATCGGTATACACTTCTTCAGACAGTGGTTTTATCGCATGAAAATCAATACCTTCGTAAACGTCGGGAAAGAATGCTTCGAGAAATTCTTTAAAAAATGTTTTGATAAGGTCCTTGTACAGTTGATCATGTTTTGTGTAGGTTGATTTTGAGGGTTCTTCTTTAATAAGCTGTGGCAGGGCTGCCATTTTAATCACATCCTTTAGGGGGTTTGGTGCGATGACGGAGGTGCTGTTTCTGCTTATAATATAGCATGTTTTTAATTAAATGCAAATTATTCAAATATCTTAAGGCAGGCTCGTTTTAGATACATCTATTCCGAATATTAAAGTCAGTACTTTTTCTTTCCATATGTCATTAATTTTATTACGTATTGCATTATCGTTGACCCTTTAACATCTCAACAAGCGTCAATCTTAGTCCTCTAGCATTCATGGCAACGAATATATCCTTAGAAAACCTTGACTTAATCTTGTAGTTCCTTTTAACTGTTTTATTTTTTTGCAATATTATACTAAATCAAATACTATGAATGCACCAACGACTCAAATGAGAATGGAGGTGAAAAAAACGGGAACGTATTAGCATACTGAGCGGCATCCTCTGGATATTGATCTCCATATTCAGATGTTAACTGTTCAAAAAGTCCCTTTTCAGAAAAATGCATAAGGTCGATATAATTTTGAGCAGCCTGTAAGGCATTTTGATATTCTCGCGGCACATCAGCTTCTTCTGGTTCCGGTTCCGTCTTTGCCTCTGCCTCTACTTCTTCAACTTCTTCAGGGTTTTCTTCAACGTTTTCATCCTCATTATCTTCAGACAAGCTTTCTTCTGCATCTGCATTATCGTCACTTTGATTACTTTCGCCTGATTCTGTCTCCCCGCAAGCCGCTAAAACGAAGGCAATAAGTAATGATAATATAAACACTGATAATTTCCTCATAGTTATTCCCCCATATGTATAATGTTATGAGTATATTATCCTATATTTTGTCACTCATTACAAGACTATTTACCCTTATCATATTGTTTCCAAAACCCAAATTACCTTGATTTTTAACTGATACCTGCCCTTTTGCTTGCTGGAGGAAGTTTAGCTATGAAGTTATCCGAATTGGATTTAAAAGCTCTCCTTCTGTTATTATAGGCCTACAAATAATCAAAACGTCTATATTTTACTTTTGCACCTTTAGTTTAATTTTTTCACTATGGAACCTACTGCAATACCAAATAAAGCGTGTGAGACAGTCCAATAATTCCATGCAGCTACATCATTATATCTAGGCGGCTTGTTTGTTAAAGCACTGAGGAAATATAATGCTCCCCCACCAACAGAATAAACCAAAACATAAGGAAAAATATTTTTTTCCAAGCGAAATGACTTTAAAACATAATATAGACTTAGAGTACTAAGGACACACGTTGCATAATGAAAGCCAATCCCCACACCCGGAATATGCTTATATCTCTTAATAAAAGGAATGTACCCGATGTTATACAACAAAGTTTCAGAGGGGTTCCCAGTTATTTTACGGACGACTTTTAGTGAAGCAGCCAGAACTGCACCTGAGAAAATGCCTGTTGCTATAAGCTTTGAGATTCTCATCTTATCACTTGCTAGATATAGTATAGTTGGCTATACCCCTTCAACAATTTGAATGAAACACTTCGTTATAAAAATTGCATCAAACAGCTTCAAATTATTCAACGAGAACACCATCAAGAAAATCCCCGACTCTTCTCTGGAACTCACTGGTTATGTTATCCATTGCCTTCGTATGCCCCGTCTCAGGGACAAGCCATAATTCTTTTTCACCACCCGCTTCATTATAAATCTCATGGGCCATGTCAGTTGGAACTAAATCATCATCTTCTCCGTGGATGATGAGAAGCGGTAGTGTATTCTTTTTAACCTGCTGAGTAGCCGAGCCTTCACCGAGCATATAACCAGCACGAGTCTTTGATATGACACTAGTAACTTCGAGTAGCGGAAATGCTGGCAGTCCATATAAATGTTGCAATTGATGAGCCAATTCATCCTTTATCGTGCTATAGCTGCTATCAGCGATAATTCCCTTCACCTCTTCCGGCAACTCTTCTCCACTTGTCATTAATACAGTGGCGGCTCCCATTGAATTTCCGTGCAAAATAATATTCTCCGTTCCATATTCTTCAATCAGCAAATGAATCCAATCAACATAATCCAATCGATCATGCCAGCCATATCCGATATAGTCTCCTTCACTTTCTCCGTGCCCTCGTGCATCTGGAAGTAAAATATCAAATCCCCTATCATAATAAAATTTGGCTAACTTCCCCATATCGTCACTGGTGTTACGAAAACCATGGGCAAGGATTACAGCTTTTTGATCGTCCGCCTCATTTTCAATAAATTGCGCAACCAGACTCAAATCGTCATAAGAATTCATTTCGATTCGCTTAGGTTGCTGATCATCAAACCAGCTATTCGCCTCCTCTAGAAGGGCCTGGTCCTCTTCGGATGCTACAGAATTAATCGTTGAATCCTCTCGGTGTAATTCTACCTCCGTTCCTCTTTTTATTCCCTGTCCGTAAAAATAATTGCCTGCAAAAATGAACCCGATAAATACGACAGCCAGAATAGCCGCTAATGTAATGAGTATTTTCTTTTTCAAATAAAAACCCCCTTGTCAGTATTAATTTAATTTTCATTACTCCATTATAACAATTAAGATTTGCTTGAATCTATTAAGTATTATACAAAACCATTTGATATAATAGAATATAAATTAGATTAAAGGTGAGATGAATGAAACGAATCATATATTTACTAAGCATACTCCTAATTGGAGTTATTTTAACTAGTTGTTCAGCTGCAGACCTATTTGCTGATTTTAATGAGTCAGTACCAGAACCTGCCAATGCAAATACAGAACAGTTGATAGAGGAAGATGGATATTATACAAGCAAGGATGAGGTTGCTTTATATATCCATACTTTCAATAAACTCCCAGACAATTATATTACAAAATCAGAGGCTAGTAAGTTAGGGTGGGTGGCTAGTGAAGGAAACCTCTGGGAAGTAACGGATCAGAAAAGTATTGGCGGCGACAGATTTGGAAACAGAGAGGGAACCCTCCCTGACAAAGCGAATCGACAGTATTATGAAGCTGATATAGACTACGAAGGCGGCTATCGTGGACCAAAGCGCATTGTTTATTCCAATGACGGATTAATTTACTACACCGACGATCATTATGATACATTTACCTTATTATACGGAGATGAATAGAATGGAACACATCACACTTGATGGGCGTAAAATGCAGGATAAAGATACAGTACATCAATATTTAAAAACTGTACTGCATCTTGATGAATATTACGGAAACAATCTTGATGCACTATGGGATGCCCTAAGCACCTCCCATCATCCCCTTGAAATTCGCTTGATTTATCGTGAAGAAATGCTTGAGCAGCTTGGGAGTTATGGAGAGTCCATAATAAAAGTATTTGAGGACGTGGCTGAGGAGAATCAGAGGATTGTGTTTAGGAGTTGAGTCGGTAGTTGATGGTTGGTTAAGTGATAAGTTCGTAAATATGCTTGCGATTTATGCCCCACCTGAATCTTCCATGGCTAATGTTTGTTTATGTTCTGATAGGTAATTTTAATGCTAGTTACTGTAGAAAAAGATAATTAAAAATCAAATTACATAGTTGGAAAGTACAGATACAAAATAACAAATAGACTGAATAATAGAACAAATAAGGAGAGAGTCCATGGATATTTTAAAGCTTTTTGTGGCCTTAGCTTTTGGTTATTTTTTAGGTAGCCTTAATACAGCAGTGATTGTAGGGAAAATATACGGCACGGACATTAGATTCCATGGAAGTAATAGTGCCGGGCTTACAAATACTCTAAGGGTACTTGGGAAACCTGCTGCAGTTTTTGTTCTTATAGGAGATATATTAAAAGGTACAATTGCTTGTTTTATAGGCTTGTTACTTGGTGTTTACTTTTATTCGGGAGAGGCAATGGATTCCTTAAGCCTCTTAGCGGCAGGCGCAGGAGCTGTTATAGGGCATAACTGGCCGATATATTTTAAGTTTAAAGGGGGTAAGGGAGCACTTACAGCAGTGGCTGTACTATTTATGATTGACTGGATTATGGGTCTTTTATGCCTTGTTTTTTTTGTAATAATAATAGCTTTAACACGTTATGTATCTTTAGGTACCATAGGTGCTACAACACTTATAGCAGTTATTTCATTTATTCCTATTTTTGAGCATACTTTATATTTCAATATATTTGTATGCCTAATGGCTCTTATAATAATAATTAAACATAGGGAAAATATACAAAGGCTGTTTTCAAGAACAGAAAATAAACTTACTTTTTGATTATTACCTACACTGAGGATATTGGCGAAATATAAAAGTTTAGAATTAGTTAAGCAAACGGTTGTGTTTGTAGAAGATTATAGATAAAAATAGGACCAAACTTTTGCAAACAAATGATAAAATCCAGTATTAATTGAAATTGGTGGTAGCACGTATTCTAGTACATTAGAATACGTGCTAAATAATTTACTCTACAATCGTCCAGTTAGTATCTTTTTCTAGTAGGAGTTCATACTGTGAAAACTGTGTAGCTTTAGTAGTTTCATCTGAATATCTCACAGTGACCTATACTTTTATCTATATAGAACAGCTACATGCAGATAATTTATTAGTCAACTGATTTACGATTGACAGCTTGTGACTGAGGCATGAGCCTAATACCCTAAAGGAACAAAAAGTCGTGATCGGCGAAGTTGTTTATTAGGCTAAGATTAAGCACTATGAAATTTTTCAAACTCCGACTTAAATGCTCTCTTTCGGGAGTGTAACTTTTTATAGTACTCTATTATCCGCTCTCTTGCATTTAAATCGCCATTGGACTCCAAGGTTTCACCCAAAGAGGCGATCAGTGCGGCTGCCTTATAATAGCTTTTACGGTAGCCTCCCCCAACGACGGCTTCTGTTCTTTGGTCTACTACTTTTGATAACCATTGAATATACTTTTCATATTGTTCAGCAGATAAATCAACTTTTCCTTTCCAAGTTAGGAACTGATCTAGAAAGCAATCCCTATTGGAAGTCGTATATCCTAGTCTGTGTACGAAACCATTGATAAGCTGTTGTCCAGCTTTTGTAATTTCCGAGTTCTTATTTAGCGCTAAAATAAAAAGTGGCACAGCTATCCCTATGAAATTGTTACTCCACCCCAGTTTGGTTGTCTCTTTTTTACAATCTTCATAGACAGTTTCAAATTCAGCATTAAAAAAAGCTATAACCTCTTTTTGTTCCTTTGAAAGGTTATTTGTTAGTAATTGTCGATTTACTCGATAATCGTAATCTATTTTTTGTTCGGGCAATGTTTTTGCATATTTTGCTGCTTGGCTTGTTATTTCGCGTCCACCTTCAGTTAATTGAAATAAACGTAGATAGTTACTTAAACTTGAATCCGAATAAAAGGCAGCCACATAGCATTTTTCTACCGTTTCATGATGGTCTAAACTATTTGCAGCTTTAGCAGTCAAATCCGCAATTTCAGCTCGAATAATCAGGTTTTTAGGTAACTGTTGCATTGCTTCAAGTCCGAGTTTTTCACACTCTATCACTTGGTTTTGGTTCAATAGATGCTCACATGCATATTTATACAGTATGGGATGGGTTGCCGACACGACCTTAGCTGTTTCACATAGTCGATGAATTCCCCCTTGATACATACATGCTTCGATCAATAGTTTCCCTGCCAAATCCCCTTGTTTATTTCCTAAAAAGGAAATCCAGTCTTCCATAAATAAATCCAGATCCGCAAGCGCCTCAGGGCCTATAATAAATATTTCTTCCATTCTTAGATTTGTTGACATTTTCCATGTGAAATAATTAAATAATGCAGCAGGTCTCCGTTTTCCTTCCGTAGCCTGATATTTTGCATAGATAGCATGTTTAGCAATATGGTTTAAATCTAATTCTACTATATTTTCTTCTACAAGATCCTCCAGTTCAAGCTCATCCCACTCTCCTGCATCCCTTTCATTTGTTTGAAACACCATCATGCAAAGCGATTCATAAAGTTTAGCAGCTTGAATGTAATTTTTTTGGTATAACAATTCCTCTGCTTGCTGGAATGCCCTTAACAAATCATTACCAATTTTAAATTCATCGAAATAATCGTATTTAAAATCACTATCCCAATAGTTTTCACCGTACACTTCATAGCCAGTGCATTCAAAATAAATTTCTCCACTTTCTATATCTTCACAGAATGCTCCTATCCATTCCACATCGGGAGTAATTAAATGTTCGCCTGGCTGATCAATTGTAAAGTTTAAAAATGCAATTCTTTTATCTTCTTTCGTGACTCTAGCTAGATTGTATATCCAACTATCTTTTTCAGAGTCTGACATACTCGTTAATTTTTTATTAACAATTTCCATGAACTCTTGATAATTCATTGTATATCACCCCGCATTTTAATTAATTGCGCCTGGAAGAGTGGTACAAACTCTTATCTATTTGTTTACTGCTGTTCCAATCGTGGTAATGCATTTAGCAATTCTCTTTTTAGGAAAAGCTTTTCAAATGCTTCGTGAAACAGTTGCGGACGATTGACTTTGTTTCCAGCTTTGACTTCTGAATGAGGCAGTTTTAAACCAGGCACTGGATTTGCTTCACCTCGTTCACGGCGTAAAGGGATATTCCATCGTTCAAAATCTCTGGATTCCATTAATACTGGAATCATTTTCTTTCCAAAAGATGTTAGAGCAATAGACTTTGCAAAGTAATATCCATTTTTTTGATAGTGATCCATCCGCTCCTGGTCTTTTTCACTATGCCAAAATCCAAACCATTCGAAATAAAGAAAGAAATAATTCCAATGAAAAATAAGATTCGCGAGTAACGGTTGTTTATGAAGCTGCAATCGAAATCCTGCCTTTTTATCTGATAACTTACTGATCACATCTGGTAGCATAAAATAAATGGAATGATGGTTATTTCCCACAAATTTGCTCCAATTTAAATCCACCCAAAATGTTTCCAGTAAAAAGAAATATTTCTCTGTATCTGTCAATTTATCAAATAAGTTTCGTCGCTCTGTTATTCGTATATATCGTTTACTGAAATCCGCCGATTCCTGTTTGATTAAGGATCCGCCTCGTGCAAGTAAATAGAAAAAATGTATGTATGGATAGTGCTCTTGCTGTGTGTTTCGTGTTTCATCTTGTGTTTTAATAGATAATTGTTCATTAATATGAGGGAGATGATTGCTTGAAATATATCCTTTTGTATTCGTAATTTGAATAGGGTGGTGCTCTATGTATTTGAGAAATTTTTCAAAGTCAATGATAAGTTGTATCGGAAGTTTTGTTACATCCTGTGTTAATTTTTGAATTCTCACACCCATATTTGGCGCTTCTTCAGTTGCTTGGTTGAATAAACTGTCAAAGGTTAGCTGTTCCATATTTTTCTTCATCCAATCCCCTCCCTTTTATACGATTATAGTTTGAACCTCTCATGACTGAAGTAACGAGATTCTTGGGAATAGAGCATAGCTGACGAATAATGGCATACACGATTCATCAGCGGTTTCTCTTGCAGCCGTCTGCCCCTTCATCCAAAGCTATAATCAAGCCCCTTCAAACGCATCCACCTTCTCATTTATATCATCTATAATACTTAATATCTCCCTCACATCCTGGATATTGTCCTCAAACAACTCAGACACGCTACCTAATGTTCTAAACGGATCTTGCTGTAATACTTGCTTCTCTAGATAGCCATTCGCTACAACATAGTCAATGATTAATCTAACAAATTTAATTTGGGTAGCATTTAACCTCTCATCAGATAAAAACTCAGAAAATGCAGCATTTACTGCCCCGCGGTCCAATCCTACAACTTGTCGAACGAGTTTAGTGATGGGAGTATCACCGAATTCATTTTCATAGTCTTCTCGGGTACCTAACTCATGCCATAATACATTTTCTAAAAATACAACATCATCTTTTGTTAAGGGCTTATTATGCCTTAATTTAAAAATAGCCATTTCATTTTGATGCTCTTTTAAATATTGATTTACTCGTTTTTGGTAGTTTCTCAAATCGTTTGAACCGTAGATTGGTGTACCGTCAACAATCACGTCAAATGTATCTTGAAAATTGGTATAAAAGGTCTTTCTAGTTTCTTTTTCTAAGAACTGTACTAATTCCCGCATTACTTTACGTACTTCTTCTAGTTCAAAAATATTTGCCTCATCCCAAAAATCTGTTGATTGGACATTTATTAATAATTCTCTGTTCTCGTTTATTTTTGGTATCGTTCCTATTTCACTTAATTTTTCAGCAGTATCCATCACAGCCCTGATAGGTTTTGTTGCTTTGCGCGCAGTCAAATACGCAAGCTCGATTGTATACATTACATTGTCAAAGCGTTTCGCCATCTCGTCATCGTCATCTGGGATGATTAAAGGCGCTACTTCTTCCTTTAATTCCCTTATATCACTAGTCGTCAAAGCTTTCCAAATATCTTCACCTTGGAACTTATGAATATATTTAATACTCATCCTCACTTGGAAATTTTCTTCATTTAATCTTCGTATCTCCGTAAGTAATTCGTTAATTAAGCGGTTACGGTGAGTAATATAAGTGTCATCCTGATAATCTAATGACTGCAATTCTTTAATGATTTCTACTCTTAAATTAAATAATCTTTCCGTTAAACTAACAACAACACTACCTTCGATTCCTTTAGGGTTTTCTCTGAAAAACTCAAAGTTACCAACATAGTCAAAAATGAGGAAGTATTCTTTATCCTGCCCCGGGCCGAATAAATCTTCACATAACCTCGTGCCACGGCCAATCATTTGCCAGAACTTTGTTTTTGAACGTACTTTTTTGAAGAACACTAAATTCACAACTTCTGGAACATCAATTCCTGTATCTAACATATCAACTGACACGGCGATATGTGGTTCAGAATCCTTCATTTTAAAGTCATCAATGATGGAGTGAGCATACTTAATGCTATAGTCCACTTGTTGACAAAACTTGCCACCATAATGCGGATACAAATGATTAAATCTATCGACAATATGCTCTGCATGTTTTGCATTCTTAGCAAAAATGATCGTCTTGCCGATTCGGTCTCCTCCAGCTACTTTAATTCCCTTTTCCATTAGTTCATTCAGCACGTGATCAACTGTATGGTTATTAAATAGCCACTCGTTTAACGCAGAACCACTGATATAATCAGAGAATGTTTCTTCCTCATCGAACGTCTCTTCATACATTTGCTTTTCTTCTTCGGATAGATCATCATAATAAATTCCGTCTTCCATAAATTTAGAAACAGACTCTATTGTTCTGTAATCGACTAAATACTTCTCTTCAATTGCTTGTTCAAGTTCATAAGCATATGTCGGATTTCCTGATTCAAGACCGAAAATCTCGTATGTATTGAAATCTATTTCATCCTTAGGAGTTGCCGTTAATCCAACGAGGAGGCTATCAAAGTAATCAAAGATAGCACGGTATTTCTTATAGATACTCCGATGGCTTTCATCGATAATGATTAAATCAAAATGCCCTGGCGTAAATAAAATTTTCCCGTCCTCACGCTTCGTTCCATCAATTGCATTCATCATTGTTTGATAGGTAGAGAATACTACTCTAGATAACGCTGGGCTCTCTTTATCATCTAGTAAATTACATAAACTAAGTGATGGTACTAAATTATTAAAGGAATTTTTTGCCTGTCTTACTAACTCTTTTCTATCGGCTAAGAATAATACGTTCTTTACCCAGTTATGACGTACGAGTACATCTACAATCGAAATAGAAACTCTTGTTTTTCCCGATCCCGTCGCCATTACAAGTAGGGCTTCGCGTTGTTTCGATTCAAATGCTTCACACACATTTATAATGGCTTCTTTTTGATACGCCCGATTCGTTATATCATCTTTTATTTCAATGTTTTGTAGCGAACGTTTTAACTGCCTACGTTCCATTAGCTTTACTAAATCAGGTTTAGAATATACACCTGATACTTTTCGATCTGGATATTCTGTGTCATCCCAAATTATTGATTCAAAACCATTGGTTAAAAAGATAATTGGGCGCTGACCATGCATTTTCTCTAAACAGTCAGCGTAAAGCTTTGCTTGTTGTTTTCCTTGATTTACACTAGCTGTGGTTCTTTTTGCTTCAATAAGAGCTAGAGGCTTGCCGTCATCTTCAAATAACACATAATCAACATATCCGACACCTTTTGAGTTAGGCATTCCTGCTACTTTATATTCAGTTAAAATATCTTTATCGAATGTCCAACCTGCCAACTTCAAATCTATGTCAATGTAACGTTTCCGTGTTTCATATTCGGAGATCTCGTCCACTTTAAAGTCATAATCTTTTTCCTGTTGATTGTGAATACGGGTCTCTGTAACTTGTTTTCTAAGTTTCTCGTTCTCAGCTATCATGTCTTCTAATTTACGATCTTTCGCGCTTAATTTTTCGAATAGATCTTGATATTCTTCTTTGCGCTTCCGAGTTTCGCTACCTGTTAATAATACTTCTTCATTAAATGGTTTAGCTGTATAGTCAACGGAGTAACAATAGTCAATCCAACTCACGAACTCGTGCAAATTCCGTAGAGAAGTGATTGCTTCTTCTCGTGAAATATTAGAATTTGTATGCACAGCAACATTACCTAATTTCACAATATAGCGAAGTAAAGGGAAGAGGTCATTATCAATGATATCTCTAAATGTTTGTTCGTGGATTAATGCTGATAAACGATTATCGTAAGGGAGTTTTAATCCTTCATCAAAGCTGTACGTCCATTTGACCGCAAGCTCTAAAGCCCTCCTCGACAAAATAGCTGTCGTAGCAGGGCTGATTTGTAAACTTTTCTCTGCTTCAAGACAAGCACTTGAAAAGGATTTGTATTGGTCTTTTTCTTTTAGAAATTCAAAGTTGGTCAATTGTAGCACCTTCTTTCGTATTTCAGTTATACTTCTATAGCTTCTTGAAATAGTTCGCCATTGAAGGCTTTGTGTAATAAAACTTCATAGAGCATTTTTATATTTACTAAACTACTATTCAACATTTTCAACTTATGGTTTATAGCAGAAACTTTTGATGCATATTTGTTTTGAGTTTCTAAATCTATTAAGGGAATTTCTAAATCCAGATAGTTTTTTTGCGATATGTTTTGCATTGAACCACTTGTACCTGTAGAAATACGATCTATTTGAATTCTAAACAGTCTACTTTGAATAACTGAAATTAAATAATATGGATTTATCAACTCCGCATTCGGTACCAATTTCCAAAGCCTGTCAGGTATGAATAGCTCTGTATAATCCTCTTCTACAATACAAGCAGCACCTACTAATTCTTTAGTATTCATGCGACTTACTAAAATAGAATCTTTAGTAGGAAATACTAACTTTTTTTCTTTTATTTTATCTTTAGGTGGTACTTTAAATGCTTTTGGATCAAATACTCCATAAGTTACTGCACTTGTTGTTAATACTCCAAGTTCCCCTTCATCTTTTTTTCTATTTTCTCCTCCTGTACTTAACCCCGCCTTAATTGAAGTTATAACTTCTTTTAATTTCACATTAGGATATCTTTTATTTCCTTTAAAATTATCCAAGAAAATACTTTGTTTCAGGGCCGTTAAAGCTTGAAGTTGTTGTTGACGTTTAAACAATATATTCTCAGTTGTTTTTAATATTTCTATTATTTTTCTTTGCATATCAAAGCTTGGGATAGGGACAGTAATATTTCTTAAAATCTTAAGGTTTATATTATTTTGAGCAACTCCCCTACCTTCATTTATCACTTTGCTTTTGATAGACTTCAAATAATAATAAAGATAATCCGTCAATACTTCATCAGAAGTTATATTAATCCCCGCAATTGCTTGATTTGTGGTAGCATCTATATCCAAAATTGCGCATTCGCCCAAGGTAGCGAATATTGTATATAAAATAGTTCCTTTAGGGAATAGTTTTGCAGATGATTTTTCCATACCTTGCTTTGTAATGTATTCTTCCGTTTCAGAAATATATTTACTTTTAATATCCTTTATTTTAACCCAGGGTATACTTCCATTTTGCCAAAATGCAGGTTCTGAACGTTTAGGAGTTCCACCCGCAGATACTTCTGCTATATCTTGTAGCCTTAAATATTTTATGTTCATTTTATTAACTCCTCTAACTCATTGAGATGAACATTTATTTCTGATTCTAGCTTTTTTAAATTAGAGATAAGAGTTACTGGATCCTGATACTCAATCTTTTCATATTCAATTTCTTTATATTTGTTAATCGACAAATCATAATCATTCTCTTTTATCTCTTCAAAAGGAACTAAGAACGACTTATCTGTTCGTTTTCTCGTCTTTTCTTTATCTAAACTATGAAATTTCTCAATAATATCCGGAATATCATTCGCCTCAATTGGGCTTCGTTTATCGTCTAGTGAAAACCCATCACTCTCCATATCATAAAACCAAACGTGATCCGTTCCACCAGACCCTGTTTTCGTAAAGATGAGCACTCCTGTTGAAACTCCTGCGTATGGCTTAAATATTCCGCTCGGCATACTAATAACAGCTTCTAGTTTATTGTTTTCCAATATTTCTTTCCGAATAGCTTTATGGGCATTTGATGCTCCAAATAAAACACCATCCGGTACGATTACGGCAGCACGCCCCCCTTTTTTTAATAGGCGTAAGAATAAAGCTAAGAATAGCAATTCCGTTTTCTTTGTTTTCGTCACTTTTAATAAATCATCTGACACTGCATCGTAATCAAGTGAACCTGTAAAAGGCGGATTCGCTAGTACTAACGTATATTTTTCTTGCTCTTTATTTTGCTCATTTAAGCTATCTTGATAGCGAATATTAGGGTTATCAATCCCGTGAAGCATCATATTCATCGTACTAATTCTTAACATTGTTGTATCAATTTCAAACCCATTAAACATCGTATTGTGGAAGTGTTCTTTTAAGTCCCTCGTGTAAAACAAATCGTCATGGTTTTTTCTTAGATACTCACTAGCCGATACTAAGAAACCTGCCGTACCAGCCGCTGGGTCAACAATCGTATCTTGCGGGGTTGGCTTCATTAACGCAACCATCATATCAATAATTTGTCTTGGGGTTCTAAATTGTCCGTTTGTTCCAGAACTCTGTAATTTTGATAATAGATACTCGTATAGATCCCCTAATGAATCAACCTCACTGTCAGCACTCGTTGTCTTCGGCAGGTCACTAATCCCTGCGACTACTCGTGATAATAAAGCCGGCGATGGAATAACAAACACGGCATCTTTAATGTGCTCTGAATATGCAGATCCATCTCCACCCATCCCTTTAATAAATGGAAATACTTTTTGAGAAACTACTTCAAACATTTCCTCTGGGCCCATTTGTGAGAATGTACTCCATCTTAGTTCAGGTTGATCTTTAGGAAAAATCCCTTCATATGGGGTTCCCAATAACTCTGAATCCTTTTCTCCTCTTTTTTCACGATCGTCTAAACCTTTTATATAAAGTAAATATGTAAATTGTTCAATAACGGTAAGTGGGTTTGTAATTCCACCCGTCCAAAATGATTCCCAAATCTTATCGACTTTGCTTCGTAATTCACCTGTAATCATAGTTGATGCTCCTCTATTCATTTCATATATGACTATTATACTATATAAACTCCAGCTAAACTATTATCTCTTACCGTGGAATTGATTATAAATCGTCTTAATTTGTAGTCCCCACCAAAATCCCAATCTCATCCAACTTCCAGCAAACCTCCTCAATCTTCCCCACCGAATCTGCCTCCAACGTATGCAGGTGCAACCCGTTCGTCAGCGAAGATAAATGCGCAACATTCGGTCCCCGCAAATTCTCATAAAAAAGATCAACTTCCCTTCGATTGCTCACCCGAATCGAAGCGGTAATATCCCCATAAACCGGGTGATCCACACTCACATCCTTCACGGTCACCCCATGATCGACAATAATATACAATTCTTCTAACGTCTGTTCCGGCGTATGGTTCACAACGATTGTCTTTCGCACCAGGTTGTCTTCCGGTTGATTGCCCATATAAATATAACCCTGACTTGTTGCAACAACTGGCTCATTCTTTGCCTTTAAAATCGACACATCTTGCACAATCACTTGTCTCGATACATTCGCTTTTTCCGCGAACTTGGATGCGGTAATTGGCTCTTTCGACTTCTTCAGTTCATTTATAATCAGTTGTTGGCGCTCACTGGATGACATTTTTTCTTTACTTTGCATGTCTTCATCCCCTTATTTATAAAAATTCTTATAATTAGCCCTTGCTATTATATTGATTTTGTGTAAATATAGGTGTCATGACACCTATACAGATTATCTCATTCTACTTATTTTTATGCAATGTATGTGAAATAATTAACAACCAAAATTAAAAAGAAAATGGAGCGGACATACAATGAATCAAATCAAACTACGAAAAATGCTAGAGGACTTTTTTATGGAGGATATTGGCGATCAAGATCTGACGAGTCATGCGATTTTTCCGGTGAGGCAAAATGGAAGCGGTGTTTTTATCGCGAAGGAATCTGGGATTATTGCAGGTTTAGACATCATTCAACAAGCTTATCATTTACTAGATTCAAAGTTAGAAATCTCCCTTCACTATACAGACGGAGACTATGTGCAACGGGGTGAAAGAATCGCGGAAGTTCGTGGCTCGGTTCGGAATATCTTAACAGGGGAACGGGTTATTTTAAATCTGGTGCAGCGAATGAGCGGAATTGCGACATTAACGAATCAATGTGTAGAAACGCTGAATGACCCTTCCATTCAAATATGTGATACGAGAAAGACGACACCTGGCTTACGCATGCTCGAGAAATATGCGGTAACGGTCGGTGGCGGGAAAAATCATCGGAACGGGTTATATGATGGCGTTATGATTAAAGATAACCATATAACGTATGCCGGCTCGATTACAAAAGCGGTCGAAAGGGCTCGAAAAGCGCTTGGGCATATGGTGAAGATTGAAGTGGAAACGGAGAGTAAAGAAGCGGTGCTTGAAGCAGTGGAGGCAAAAGCCGATGTGATTATGTTTGATAACCGGACTCCTGAAGAAGTGAAGGAATTTGCGAAGCTCGTGCCGTCCCCAATTATCACGGAAGCGTCTGGTGGTATTAATCTCAAAAACCTAGCAACTTACGCAGGGACGGGTGTGCACTATATTTCGCTCGGTGCGTTAACCCATTCCGTGAAGGCGTTGGATATTAGTTTACTTGTGAAAGAAGAATAAGAAAATAACTAAGGCTCAAGCAAGGAGAAGCATAATGAAAAACGTTTGGAAGGTGTCCATAATCTTACTTGGATTCTTACTATTAGTCGCATGTGGAAGCGAAACAAGTTCTAAAAAACCAAATGAACAAAATACGCAGCTTACAACAACAATCAAAGGCGGACGCACTGGCGGAGCATGGGCGGTGTTTACAGAGGGAATCGCCGAATCGATTCGCCGGGAGCATGGCGGATCATTTATAACAGTGGAGCCTGGAAGCATTATTGAAAATCCATTAATGGTCGGAACAGGTAGAGTTCCTTATGGCTTGTCCTATTCAATGACAGCTTATGCGGCTTATAAAGGACTAGAGCCGTATAATCAAGCCTTTCGAGACATTCGTGCCGTCAGTGTCGTTGTACCGGCAAACTATTATCAGCTTTTTACAAGGGAAGAGCTTGGGGTGACTTCGGTTGAGGACTTATTAGAAAATGGTCCGCTCCACATATCCGTGAATCAACAAGGTTCGGCAGGCGAGGTTATTACCCGGGAAATTTTAAGATTTTACGGGGTAACCTATGAAGATATTATTTCTGAGGGTGGTTCAGTTGATTTCCTCTCTGGCTCGATGGCTTTTGAACTGATGGCAGACGGAAGACTTGATGCGGCAGGGAATGCTGAATCCGCTCCTTCCAGTAATATTATCGAAGCGGCGACAATGACAGATTTAAACATGATTTCTTTTGATGAAGAAATGATTCAGACCGTTGCCGATAATTTAGGGATGGAACCGAACACCATCCCTGCTGGCACATATGATTTTCTCACCGAAGACGCTCGGACGGTAAGCACACCGGCAATTCTTATGGTTCACAAAGATGTTTCCGATGAGGAAGTCTATGCTGTCACGAAAAGTATTTATAATAATCTAGACTTTTTAGATACCGTTCATGAAGAATTTAAAGCGTTAACGAAAAGAAATATGAGCAATGTTGGAGCACTCCCGCTGCATCCAGGAGCGGAAAAGTTTTTTAAAGAAAAAGGACTGCTAAAAAATAACTAAAGCTTAGCATTCGATAAAGGAGATTGTTCAATGGTGAACCTAAAAGCACGTATAACTGGCTGGTTTGGGTATGGGTACCGTCGCCGGCTGTCATCCTATCATTTACATATCTTCAGACTGCTTGCTTGTATTCTTGCAGTCTATCAAATTTGGTCAGTCATTTGGGGGAAATTAGATCCATTGAATCAAATGGCACTGCATTTATCTGGTATTCTTGCAATCGCCTTTTTGCTGTATGGTTATTCCAGGAAAGCTCACGAAGGGAAAACAACGGAGAATCCGACCTGGATCGATTATACAGCGGTACTCCTCGTTATTCTAGCTGGAGTCTACTTTTCTATGCATGCGGAGCGTATAGCTGTAAGGATTCCAATTATGGACCCGCTCACGACTCTTGATTTATTTTTCGGGCTTGTATTTATCGTGTTAGCAATTGAAGCAGCCCGCCGGACGATGGGCTTTCCGATTATTGCGATTGTGCTCGCCGGTTTTAGCTATATTTTCTTCGGGCATTATTTGCCGGGGATCTGGCAGCACCGGGAGTTTTCTTTTACAGACGTCATGCATGAGCTCGCCTTCAGCTATAACGGATTGTGGGGATCTCCAATTTCGGTAGCGGCAACCTTCGTGTTTATGTTCCTCTTGTTTGGTGCGTTTTTAAAACAGGCTGGAGCAGGTGAATTTTTCTTTCAATTGTCGACTGCGATTGCTGGGAGAACACGAGGCGGCGCAGCGAAAGTGGCGGTGTTAACAAGTGCCTTTTTCGGATCTATCTCCGGAAGTCCAACGGCGAATGTTGTTGCGACTGGATCTTTTACGATTCCAGTGAGTAAAAGAAGTGGCTATAAACCATCTGTTGCTGCGGGTATTGAAGCTGCCGCGTCAACTGGTGGAAGCACTCTACCGCCGATTATGGGTTCATCTGCCTTCTTAATGGCCGCGGTAACCCAAATCCCATATGGGATGATTGCGCTTGCTGCAACAATTCCCGCGATTCTTTATTATGTTTCCTTGCTGTTGATGGTTCATTTAGAGGCAGTGCGTTCTAATATGCCCCGGCCGAAAGAGGAAAATATCCCTGACATTAAAAAGGTTCTGAAAGAAGGCTGGTATCATATTATCCCCTTCATCGTGCTTATGTATTTCCTTATTCAGGGATATAGTGCAGCAAGAACAGGATTTTACGCAATTCTAGCTATTATCGTCGTAAGCTGGTTTCGCAGAGAGACACGGATTGGTTTTAAAGCGACGATTCAAGCACTTGTTGACGGTGCAAAATCGTCCATTCCTGTTACGGCGGCTTGTGCTGTTGCAGGCTTAATCATTACCGCAATCATGTCTACAGGACTTGGAGGGAAATTGACAAGTATTGTGCTTGGTTTAACGAGCGGACTTCTTATTCCTACATTACTGCTTGTAATGATTATTTGTATTGTATTAGGGATGGGTATGCCGGTCGCTGCTGCTTATATTTTAACAGCCATGCTTGCTGCCCCTGCATTAATTGAATTAGGTGTTCAGCCAATGGCAGCACATTTATTTATCGTTTATTTCTCTATTTTTTCAGCAATCACGCCACCAGTTGCAGTTGCAGCTTATGCAGCCGCTGGAATTGCCGAGGAAAATCCGAACCGAGTTGGCTTAGAGGCCGTAAAGCTTGGAATCGTTGGGTTTATTATTCCATTTATGTTCGTGCTGGAGCCAGCATTGTTGCTGGATGGTTCAATCGGAGACATCGTTCTGGCTGTTCTTACAGCTTTACTTGGTATTGTTGCACTTACTGGGGCGATGATTGGCTGGCTCGTTACGAGTGCGACCGTACTAGATCGTATCCTTTTATTAAGTAGTGGCTGTTTGTTTGTATTCCCAAGTATCGTTTTGAACATAGCTGGGCTTGTATTGGTTCTCTTTGTTTTCTTCATGCAAAGAGGGTCGAGGGAGCAGGTTCCTCGAACTATTCAATAACCGAGTGTGAGGAGTCTAACTTTTACCAAGAAACTAAAAGCGGAGCAGTTCCCGAATGGGCTTAGCTAGTTCGGGAACTAGTACACTTCCGCCGCGTAGTGCAAGGTAAGAAACTATCCTAAAGCTATTCTTTCATAATGCTTATACAAGGAATGAAATTTACCGGAATAATTGACATGCCATGGCTTTTTCTTCCCGCAAAAGTGAATGATCGCTGTATTGTGAATAACGTAATCCATATCAATTTTATTTTTGTTAGCTAAACGATAATACAGATAAAACCGTGCATCAAAGTTATATAAGATTTCATCTATATTTTTTATTTTTGCCGAGTATAAACCATTTAAAATATCCTGATCAGGCAAGATTAACTTTTTCCTGTTTTCCTCCACAAATTTATAAATCTCCTCTTCCTTGATTTCCATCCGTTGACGTTCTAAATTCATTAACAGAACACCAGAATTATAATATTCATCTATTTCATAGCCCGGAAAGCGAATTTTGTTAATATCGCTTAAAATGGAACGATCATGGAACGCAGCAGCGTATAGATATTCCGAAATATCCATATCATACAAGGTGCGAATTTCATTTATGACCAGAATATCTGGATCAAGATAAAGAATTCGATCGAGCTCTTGCGGTAGCATTTGGTAAGCTAGTAAACGATAATACATTTCTTTCGTAAAATGCTTAACAACTGGAGCATTAGAAAAGTGCTTCTCTTCCACTGTAATCACGACAAGCTCCTGACCCTCTTGTTGAATATACCGCATGAGATCATCCAGTTCCTCATCTTCAATAGACGAATGCATTAGATAAATAGCAAAGGATTCTCCAGGGTTATTTACAAAAAGGGACTTCAGCATTGTCTTTAATGGATTGATATAATTTGAATTCAACGTTACGAGGATATTCATGATTTTCTTTTCCCACCCTATTTTTTATTGCTTCATGACTCAACTTTCGCACTGCAGAAATTCACATCATTTTCAGGGCCTGACAAACTCACCCGGCAGCCAAAATCCACTCTTGCTAGTTATTCACAAATCCACCCGCTTGCTTTAAAACTTCCATCTCTAATACCGTTACCCCAATTTCTATATCTTTTTCCTCCGTAAATTCATCAGGATGGTGGCTCAGACCATCGACAGAAGGAACGAATATAAGAGTAGTCGGCCAGCGGGAAGCTGTGTTCATCGCGTCATGCCCTGCACCACTCGCCATAAACATATAAGAAACCCCGACCTCCTCACATGTTACTGCAACCGCCTGCGCTAAGTCTTCATCCATCATGACCGGATCATCATTTTGGATGATCTCCATTGAAATTGGTGTCGCACGCTTCTTCACGATTTGCTCTGCCTTTTCCTTTATCCGTTCAAGCACCCGTTCACGTGAATCAGCATATATACTGCGGATATCCACCTTGAGTGATGCACTGCCGGGCACGACGTTCATGGCCCTTGGCGATATATCAAGTACTCCGACAGTTGCGACCGTTTCATATTCATCTTCCAAAAGACCCGCTTCTTCCACTGCTAGCGATAACTCAGCTGCAGCAAGCAATGCATCACGCCGATTCTTCATCCCTGTTGTTCCGGAGTGGGAACTCTTCCCGGAAATATGAATTGCTAAACGGAGTGGTGCTGCAATACCTGTTACAATACCGATTTGTTTGTTTTCCTTGATTAACTTTGGTCCTTGCTCAATATGCAATTCGTAAAATGCCTTTACACGTCTATTGCTCTGATCCGCCTGCGGAAACTGGTCCAGCTCAAGCCCCTGTTCCTTGACCGCTTCCCTAAGTGACACTCCATTTCTATCCTGCAAGTTTTCCAATGTCGCAAGATCTACCTTATTCATCATCACCTTACTCCCAAGGGTCGCGAAATTAAAACGCGATGATTCTTCACAAGTGAAACCGATTAATTCAATCGGATGCTGCGTCCTTATCTCTGCCTCTTTTATCGAACGGATAATTTCAAATCCAGCTACTACCCCAAGTAGACCATCATACCTTCCGCCTTGGTAAATCGTATCTAAATGAGAGCCAATAATGACGGGGGGAAGCGAGTCATCCGCACCAGGCAGGCGGATGATAACATTCCCTGCGGCATCAATTTCCGTTTCAAGCCCAAGCAGTGTCCCTTCTCTCATCAAATATTGCTTTGCGATATATTCCTCGTATGTATAGGCAACCCGCTCAATCCCGCGATCCGTCTCACCCAATTCATTCAATATATGCAGCGTTTCCATCAAGCGATCGATTTTCATAAGACTCATCCCCATTATTTAAAGCATTATGTATACCTATAATTTACAGTATATTCCGCAATAGCTCCAGGAAATTTTTGCATGCACGAAAATAAGGTCAAGGGGCCTAGTCCTTGACCGAAGCAAAATCATGAGCATAAGTTGTTCAAGCTTTATTTCTGGTGCAGCTTGTAATGCAATTCTCTAACCCTTTCCGCAAGCTCAGAAACTGGCCCATCAACTACCGCACCGCGAATAACGTCTTGGATCGGCAAATTCCGAACAGGCGACGGAGCAACCCCCAGTTCGCTCATCCATTCCGCAAGCTGCTCCGAAGAACTTGCATACACAATTCGACCTAAGCCAACCCAGCCATGAGCCGCAGCACACATCGGACAATGTTCACCTGAAGTATAAACAGTCGCTTTACTTCTTTCTTCCGGTGTCATATTCTCAGCTGCCCAGCGCGCGATAGCGAATTCCGGATGCTGCGTATGGTCTCCGCTCGCAACATGGTTATGGTCTTCAAAAAGTACCTCTCCATCTGCTGAGACGAGAACAGAACCGAATGGCTCGTCACCTTTCTCTAGAGCGATTTTTGCCAATTCCACACAACGACGTAAATGCTTTAAATCTGTATCTGTTATCATATTGTAGTCCTCCTTCGTTTCATGTACCCATATTCTATCTATGTACCCATTCATTTTACAAGCTTTCCGATTCCTTCAGCACCACTTCCTTCGAACCTCCTTGCAACCTTAGAAAGTAAAATATCCCAGCGATAATCAGGATACCACCAACAGCTTCTACTCGTGTAATCATCTCATTTAAAAGGAATATTGCTAAAACAGAAGCCCCAATTGGTTCTCCTAACGTAGCCATTGATACAGTTGTAGTATTGACATAGTTTAATAGCAAATTGAAAATAATATGTGCCCCTGTTGGAAAAATAGCGAGCATCATGAAGACGGCCCAATCATTTGTACTATAACCGGTAAAAGGTATCCCGCCAATTAAATTAAAGATAGCAACCGTTACCCCAGCCACAAAGAAGACTAAAAAGCTGTATACCCAATGATTAATTGATTTTACATTCCATTGCCCGATCATTAAATATAGAACAATAGAAACAACGGCAAAGAAAGATAAAATATTTCCAAAGAAAGCGCCAGTCCCGCCTCCTAAATTACCTCCACCAACAATGACAACCCCGATAAAAGCAACTCCCATCGCAAACACGGTACGAACATCTACCTTTTCTTTAAAGAAGAGTAGTCCCAGAACTAAAGCAATCGCAGGCTGTAGCGCTAGAATTAAAGTAGAACTTGCCACCGTCGTATGATTTAAGGATTCAAACCATAATCCAAAATGTCCGGCTAAAAAGATACCAGCAAATACAATCGCTACCCATTCTCTCGCACGTATCCCAAGAAATGTTTTCCGATGTTTAATAACCATAGGAAGAATGATTACACATGCCAAAAACATCCGGTACATGACCATAACCGTTGAAGGTGCATCCGATAACTTCACAAGTATTGCAGATAAGGAGATACAAATAATTGTAATGACTAAAAGAATGTTAATCGTTCTCTGCTTCAATCGTTTCCCTCCCTTATTCAATCTTCTTTAAGAATCTCATACAATCGTTCGACCGCTTCTGGAATTTCTTCTCTAGAAATATTAGCAAATCCTAACACAAGCACAATTTTATTCCCCCTATCAACTTGCTCTTCCTTTAGCATGAACCGAGTTAAAGGGTACAACTCAAGCTTCTTATTCTTCGCCAGCTGAGCTACCTCCTCATATGTCTTATTCGTTTTAAACTCAGCTAGAAAGTGCAAGCCAGCTCGAATATCCTTAATATGAATATCCTTCATAAATTTTCGTTTTAATTCTTCAACTAACAACTCCCGCTTTTCCTCGTAGCTATTATTCGTCCGATTAATATGCTTAGCATATTCTCCAGTTTCAATAAAGTAGTGAAGCGTATTATAAACTGAGCACATTACTTCCTTGAATCCAACCAGAATATTTACGTCGATATTCCCTTAACAAAGCAGGAGGCAAGACGAAATAGCTAACTCGTAAGCCTGGCATCATTGTTTTTGAAAAAGTCCCTGTATAAATAACACGCTCATGTCTGTCTAAACTTTGTAAAGAAGGAATGTTATCTGTACCATATTTATATTCACTATCATAATCAGCTTCTATAATATAAGTATTCTCCTGATTCACTGCCCAATTCAGCAATTCCATCCTTTTAGAAATCGGCATAATTATTCCTGTTGGGAATTGATGAGATGGAGTAATAATTAAAAGATTTGGATTAAGTTCTTTCACCTCTTTCACATCAATCCCTTTATCAACTAAAGAAATGGGGGCAACTTGATGATTCGTATCTTTTAATTGTTGATAAAGCCTAGAGTATTCTGGGTTTTCAATAGCTGTCGTAATTCCAGATGGTAACATATTCATTATCTGCCAAAGAAGCGGCTGGGTTCCTGGTCCGATTATCACTTGTTCCGGTTCACACATCACTCCGCGGGAAACAGCGATAAGGCGAGCTATCGTTTGCCTGACAAGATAAGGGCCTTGAGGGTGGGATATTTCTGATAGCTCTTTTTTGTGATGTTTAATTGCCATCCTTTCACATTTCATCCATGCTTTAAAGGGAAATATCGAAAGGTCTGTCGACATATGTGATAAAGAAATCCAGCTTTCTTTATCATCCTCAGACGTCTCTTTTTCTTTCAAATCATCGGGAAAATCCGGTCGCATGGAAAACTCTTGCAGACTCATAAATTGTTTAATATCTTCCACATAATACCCTTTTCGTTCCACGGTATAAATATATCCTTCTGCAAGTAGTTGTTCATACGCGTTCGTAACCGAATTATTACTTACTCCCAGCTCTTGTGCTAGCTTTCTTTTAGAAGGAAGCTTTTCACCGGGAGCCAATTTATTTGCTAAAATACTCTTTTTCATTTCTAAGTAGATTTGCTGATAGATATGCTTTCCAGTATTCTCTCGATCAACCTTGATTAACATCATCAACTTCTCCCTCTCCTTCTGGTACCATATTAATTATAATTCTGGTACTTTCCATTATAACAGAATCTTATAATATCAGTATAAATACTGAAAATGGGAGGCATTACAAAATGGATTCATTAACTAAAAGTACAAAAGAATTGCAAGATAAACGAAATAAATATATCCCTCGTGGGGTTAGTAATGGAAACTTACACATTGCGCGGGATGCACAAGGCTCGACAATTACGGACATCGAGGGAAATGAATTTATCGACTTTGCAGGGGCGATTGGTACTTTAAACGTTGGACACACACACCCGAAAGTAACAGAAGCAGTTAAAGAACAAATTGATAAATTTTTACATCCTGGCTTTAACGTCATGATGTACGAAGGCTATATTGAGCTTGCCGAGAAACTTTGCAAAATTACACCTGGAAACTTTGAAAAGCAAGCACTACTCTTAAATTCAGGTGCAGAGGCAGTGGAAAATGCTGTCAAAGTAGCTCGTAAATATACAGGTAGACAAGCTGTTGTTTCGTTCGTTCGAGGGTTCCACGGTCGTACGAACATGACTATGAGCATGACGAGCAAAGTAAAGCCTTATAAGTTTGGCTTTGGTCCCTTTGCACCAGAAGTCTATCAAGCTCCATTCCCTTATCCGTATCAGAGACCAGAATCATTATCGGAAGAAGAATATACCGACCATGTCATACAGGATTTTAAAGACTTTTTCGTGGAAACGGTTGCACCAGAAACAGTCGCTTGTGTCGTTATGGAACCAGTTCAAGGAGAAGGTGGATTCATTATCCCTCCTAAAGAGTTCGTGCAAGCGGTAAGAGAATTTTGCTCAGAGCATGGCATTGTTTTTGTAGCTGATGAAATCCAAACTGGCTTTGGACGTACTGGGGCATATTTTGGAATTGATCATTTCGATGTCGTTCCAGATTTAATTACGGTTTCGAAATCCCTTGCAGCTGGTCTTCCACTAAGTGGCGTTGTTGGCCGTAAAGAAATTCTGGATGCCTCAAATCCTGGAGAGCTTGGTGGAACGTATGCAGGAAGCCCTGTTGCATGCGCCGCAGCATTAGCAGTCATTGATATTATGGAAGAAGAGAATCTACCTGCCAAGGCGGAAATCGTTGGTGAAAAGATTGAAAATAAACTTACAGAACTACAAGAGAAGTATACGTTTGTCGGTGAAATTCGCCGTCTAGGCGCGATGGTTGCTGTTGAAATCGTCGATAACCGTCAAAATAAAAACCCAGATAAAGAAACAACAGCTAAAATTGCTAAATATGCAAATGACAATGGTTTACTGCTATTATCTGCCGGAATTAAAGGAAATGTCATTCGCTTCTTAGCTCCACTTGTAATAACAGATGAAGAATTGAACAAAGGATTAGCAATTCTTGAAGATGCTTTCGCTAATCAATAGGAGGAAATAAAATTGACAAAATATATTTCAGTAAAGAATCCAGCAACAGGTGAGTTAATCGAAGAAGTAAAAACAAACACCAAAGAAGAAGTCGAACAAGCTATCTTAAGAAGCCACGAAAGCTTTAAGGCATGGTCTTCTGTCAATGCCCATGAGCGTTCAAGGCTATTGCAAAAATGGTCTCGCCTTATTCAGGAAAGTAAAGAAGAAATCGCTAAGGTGATGACGCTAGAAAGTGGAAAGCCAATTAGAGAGTCGCTTGGTGAAGTCGATTATGCAACAAGTTATATCGATTGGTATGCTGAAGAAGCAAAACGTCTTTACGGACGGACCATTCCGGCAAACACGGAAACAAAGCGAATTATTATTACACGTCAAGCAGTTGGTCCAGTCGCAGCAATTACACCTTGGAACTTCCCTGCAGCCATGATGACGAGAAAGGCAGCCCCGGCACTTGCTGCAGGATGTACATTTATTGTAAAACCAGCTGCAGAAACACCGCTGACAACAATAAAATTAATTGAGCTTGCTCACCATGCCGGGATTCCAGAAAATGTAGTACAATGCGTGAACGGTAATGGCTCAACAATTGGTGATATTTTTACAAGTAGTCCTTACATCCGTAAAATCACATTTACAGGGTCCACTCCAGTAGGTAAGTCTCTTATTGCAAAGAGTGCTGATACGGTGAAACATATCTCAATGGAACTTGGTGGACATGCACCAGTCATTGTTGCAGCTGATGCAGACGTTGATTTCGCCGTAACCCAGACCGTCGCTTCAAAATTCCGTAATGCGGGACAAACGTGCATTTGTGCAAACCGCGTCTTAGTACATGAAAGCGTGGTAGAAGAATTCTCTCAAAGCTGGCAAGTGCAGTAAGTCAATTAAAGTTAGGTAATGGTTTGAATGAAGATACAGATGTTGGTCCGGTCATTAATGAAAAGGGATTCAATAAAGTTGTTTTCCAGCTAGAAGATGCGGTTAATAAAGGTGCTGAGGTCCTAACTGGTAACGTATTCGATGCCAACCAAGAAAAAGGGTACTTCTTCATCCATCCAACTGTTTTAAAAGGTGTAAGAGAAGATATGAATATTATGCAAGAAGAAACATTTGGACCAGTTATTCCAATCACCACCTTTACAGAGTTAGATGAAGCAATCAGGATTGCCAATAGTACTCCATTTGGGTTAGCATCTTATTTCTTCACAAATGATTACCGTACAGGGGTTTACTTAAATGAAAACCTCGACTTCGGAATCGTTGGTTGGAACGACGGAGCACCATCTGCCGCACATGCGCCATTTGGGGGAATGAAAGAAAGTGGAATCGGCCGAGAAGGTGGCAGTGAGGGAATCGAGCCTTATTTAGAAACGAAATATTTATCAATTGGAAATCTATAAGCTTATTTTAAATATCCGCCAACAGCCCAAACAAGCTGCTTGGCGGTTGTAATCTTATAAATACAGTTTTTATAAAAAGAGAAGGAGAGTTTCAACTTATCAATCCTATTTTAGAATGAATGGATAGGCCTTTAATAAGCTTGCATTGTTATCATGATTATTAAAAGATCAAGAAATACATTAATGAGTGGTTTCATTCTCTCAAAGCAAGCCCATTTCATTTTAGACTAGCTTTTTAGGTAAGAGTAGGGTATCAAAAAAAGAAAGTAAAAAAGCAGCATAAGATAATAAATGAGAAGACAAGTTCACTAGTACAATATTTTGCTGGACTAATGAACTTGTCTTTCTCTAAGTTATTTAACTATTAAATGATGTCCTAGTTATTCTCCTTACACCAATCTAAAATAAATGCAGCAATTGTTTTTGTTACAGTTTTAAGACTATCTAAGTCAATATATTCATTTGGTGCATGCATATTGGCTCCGCTTGGTCCATAACACGTTGCAGGTATACCAAACTCACCAAATGCACGAAGGTCAGTAGTAGCAGTGAATGCCAATGATTCCATTTCTTCATTTGTTGTTTTTTTATGTGCTAAAGCTATACGGTTAAAAAGCTCACTATCTTTAGATATTGTATATCCTGGTGCATGGAAACCAAAAAATGTAATCTCCGGTGGATTCTCCTTTAGCCAATCATCCTGTTCAGAGGCTTTTAAAAACCATTGCTTTACTTCTTCTTGGACGTCTGATGGATCAGTTCCTGGATAAAACCCTACCCTTGCCTCAAATGTATATTCATTAGGAACACTAGAAGGCCAGTCTCCTCCATATCCGACTCCTACATTTACATTTAAAGGATGAGAATGATGGGTAAAATCTGGATGTTTTGGTTGAGCATTAATATGCTTTCTGTAATCTTCCAGCGCCTGAATTAGTATTGTTGACTTATTAATCGCATTTTGCGCCATTTCTGCTCGTTCGACATGAGCCCCGCTTCCCTTCACCTTCACTCTCAACCACATAACACCTAATTGCGAATGAATTCCGCGAAGTTCTGTTGGTTCAGGTATTAATGCACCATCTGCTACAAATCCTTTATCTAGTAATGCTAGTGCTCCGTTTCCTGTACATTCCTCTTCAATTACTGTTTGAATTTGGAGGTCTGCGCCCAATTTTATATTTGCTTTCTGTAGTGCTTTTACTGCATAGATAGCCGCAGCTACTCCGCCCTTCATATCCAATATCCCTCGTCCATACATTTTATTGTCAATGATGGTTGGTATGAATGGGTCCTCTTCCCATAATTGTTTTGGTTCTGCACTTACGACATCAATATGACCTTGAAGAATTAAACTTTTTCCCAGTTTTTCTCCATCGGATTTCCATTCCCCAACTAAAACTGGCCGGTCCTCATAATCCCATTCAGGCTTTCCATAATTTTCATAAGCGGAAAGACGTTTAGGATCAGGTGAAAACAGAGTAGTTGTTAAATTCATGTCGTCTAAATGTTTCTTAATAAAAATTTGCGTTTCCTTCTCATTTCCTAATGTACTTTCAAATGATCCAATTGATTTAAGAAAAAGTAATTCTTCCTCCCATAAATCATCAATCGCTTGATTTACTATTTCTAAATTTTTTGATGTTATGTTACTCATACAGGATCCCCTCTTTCATAAAAGTATTCCGATCTACGGTAAAGAATTTATAGTTTCATCTCATCGTTTGCTAACCTTTTAATTACACCAAATAATACATTTGCCCCTTTTTCTATATCTTCATCTAAGGTAAGTTCTGATACATCATGACTCTTTCCATTAACGCTTGGTAAGAATATCATCGCAGTTGGCCCAAGTTCATTCATATACTTCGCATCGTGACCAGCACCACTTGGGATGCTTTTACTTGTATATCCATATTTCTCAGCGGTTTCCATTATCAAATTTCTAAGTTTTTCATTGAATAATGTTGTTTCTGAGTCCCATAAATTTTCAACTTCAAATGAAACGTTTCGTTCTAACGCTACCTTTTCCATTTCATCTATCATTTTTTCCAAGGTTTTCATTCTTAAATCATTGTCCATATGACGAACATCTAGTGAGAATACCACTTCACCTGGGACGCAATTTGCAACATCTGGAGTAACGGAAAGACGGCCCACCGTTGCCGTTACACCATACTTAATTGCTGTTTCTTCAATAACACTCATCATTTTCGATGCAGCTGCGAGAGCATCTTTTCTTAAATGCATTGGCGTAGGACCGGCATGATCGGCCTCCCCGGTTACTGTTATTTCACGCCAATTCATTCCTTGAATCCCCTCAACTCCACCAATAGAAATATTTTCACTCTCTAACACAGGTCCTTGTTCAATGTGAAGCTCTAAGAATGCAAAAAAATCCTTTATTCTATTTTCTTGCAATCCGTCATAACCAATTCGTTTTAGTTCATCTTCAAAACTCTTTCCAGTTCGATCAACCCTACTATATACAAATTCTTTCTCGAATATACCAGCTAGACCACCTGATGCCATCATTGGTGGTTCAAAACGAGCGCCTTCTTCATTTGTAAAATTAATAATTTCTATAGGTCTAGCTGTCTCAATATGATAGTCGTTAAGTGTTCTTACAACCTCTAAGGCTGTTAGAACACCTAATATCCCATCGAAACGTCCCCCTCTTGGTTGTGTATCTAAATGAGACCCGATTAAAACAGGTGCCAGATCCCTTTTTCCTTCTCTTCTTCCATACATATTACCAAAGTCGTCGATACGAACGGATAATCCAGTTTCCTCCATCCAACTCTTAAACAAATCTCGCATTTCTTTGTCTTCATCCGAGAGCGCGAGCCTTTTCAACCCATTTCCAGGTATTTCGCCTATTTCTGCACTTTTATCAATTGTGTTCTTTAATCTCCTAAAGTTTATTCTTTCCTCGACTTTTTTCAATACCTTCACCCCCAATAAAGAATTACAGCCCTAGCTGAACAAATAAATAACCCCATATCGCAACAGAAATTAAAGTAATCGCGACAGCACTTAGAATGACTTGTCTATATTGTTTCTTTATCAATGCAAGCCCATTTGGCTTTTTCTGAAATTCTTTAATTGTGATCTTTGCCATACTTGTTTGCTTCATTTTTGTAAAATACTGTAGCTCATACGTATTCGGCTTTGTTAATAAAGCAATAATAATTAATGATCCAACTGAGAAAACAAGAGCAAGCATAAGTTCATCTATACCCTCAGGAACAGGCATCACACCTCTCCTTATTAGTTCTCCAAAGATAACAAATGTTGTAACACCGATAATCATACTTGATAATGCTGCTTTAGAATTCATACGCCTCCATTCAAATGAGGCGATGATTGTCGGCAACCACCCTACCGCAAAGAAGGAACCTGCATAAATAGAAATCCAGTAAATAGCGGATGGTTGCATAATAGCAATAAGACAAACCACGGCAGCTACTATGATTTGTGCGATACGTGCGTATGACAAGCTTTGTCTGTCCGTAAGTTTTTTCTCGAATATTCTTTCGTATAGATCTCGAGAAAGAGCGAAACCAACTAAGACAAATAACGTTGATGCCGTAGATAGAACTGTAGCCATCAATGCAGCAAGTCCAATACCGGCTATTGCTGGTGGAGTAAACTCCATGAATCCAAAAACCATCACATTATCTGTTGGTGTTATATTCGGAGCAAGTACCTGCATTCCTCCTGCGGCAATAAAAATAGGAATTTGCATAAGCGGAGCAAAAAACACTCCAATCGATGCAACTTTTAATATAACAAAGTCATTTTTTGCAGGGAAAACACGAGAAACAAGAGCAGGCATACAAGTAAAGAATAAGATCCATACAAGGAATTGAGAAATAGACCAACCAATGGAACGATCCTCTGCTCCTGCTAACGTCCAATATCCTGGTATTGTTTCAGATAAATTCTTTATTTGATCAAAGCCTGCTTGTCCAATAATCATTGGAGCAATGATGAATGTAATTGCTAACATTGTAAAAAGCATTATCGTATCTGTAATGACCACACTGTACATCCCACCAAAGGCTGTAAAAGCAAGTAATGCAATCGTAAATAAAACCATAATTAACTCAAATCTTATATCAATGATTTCACTCAATACTAAACCTGCTCCGATAAACTGAACGACACCGTAACCAATTAATCCAATAATCATGATAATTGTTGCAACAACACTAACCCATTTACTTTTAAATCTCTTTTCAAAGAAATCTGGCATGGTTGTACAATCTAATGCTTTCATTTTTCGACCAATATATACTACTGCAAGTAACGTACCGATCCATGAACCAAAAGAGCCAAGTGTTGAATAGACTAAAGGACCTTCCGTATATGATTGTCCTGCAATACCTAATAATGTCGTAGCACTAAGAAATGTAGCAGCTAATGTACTCACTATTAGGATTGTGGATCCTTTGCCTCCCATTGTATAAAAATCATCGCTATTTTTAACGAATTTACTTACTACAGCACCAACAAAGATGTAGATAATCAAAACTATAATAAATATTGCAATGGCCATATGTATCCCCCTTAATTTACGTTTGCATTTTTCTCCATTTTATAAGCATCATTAACTTTTCCTTCTTCCTGTAGTTGTTCGGCTTCTTCTTTTTCCATTTGGCGAATAACTGGAAGGTATTGCTTTCTAAGTATCGTAACTACAATAATAAGAGAAAGAACGGGAAGCAATGTTGCATTTAAAAACAAGATTAATACACTTATATTCATAAAATAATCACCACCTCTACCTTTCTATATCTTTTCAATAAATTTAAAACGCTGCACTAGCGCTATATATACCAATTTTCCAACTTTTCACCAGATACTTATTGAGCTTTTAAGCGGTCACCTCTTTCTTATTCAGTATTTATAATCCATTTAGAGAAAACGGTTACAGAGTTAGTTATAAAAATCATAATGCTTATTATTACAAGTATTCTGTCTAATGAAAAGTACCAGATGCATATATAATTAGGGTACCAGAATAAAGTTTTATATTGAGCTAAAATGTGTTTAACTTGCTTACTCGGCAAACTAACTCCAATAGTTTTACTAATCTGTCGCTTATCCAATACATGTAGGAAGTTGTTTAAAAAAACAAAAAGAAGACCATCCGATCAATGGTCTTCTTCCATTTAAAACGCATCTATTATTCCCTTTTTATCCATCATTCCTTCTACAATTTCCCCACCCATTATGCCTTAGCTCTTAATCCACTTCGACCTTTACAATTTTTCCTGTATTCATATCAACTTCTACTTCATATTTAACGTCCTGTGCAGTTATAATCTCGACTTCATATACTCAAATACCTTGTTCTTTCTCTTATTTTACTTTGACGATTTGTTCAGGAACTCAACTACTGCAATGTTCATTGCTTCTTCTATCGATATCTGTCTATACCGATTATATCCGTTATTGTATTCGGTACCTTGCCAATTAGTGATTATTCACATACATTCTCCTTGCAATCCTGGTCGTTTACACTACATCCTATTCAGAGACGAGCTGCATGTACCTAACCTAAATGAAAATGGTCAGGTGCCTAGAAGGGAAACTAAAGCGCCTTTTGTTCTGCCATTTGTTGAGCGGCTTCGGGGGAAGAGCGTTTAGATGTAAAAGGGCGTATATTAAAAATAATATTTAAAACAATCGCTGTTACACTTCCTGCAACAATCCCATTATTCGTTAAAATTTGGATGCCGGATGGTAAAACAGAGAATAGGTCAGGTACAACGGTTACCCCCAGTCCCATCCCTACCGAGCAGGCAATAATCATCGAATTTTCCGGGGACTCACTAATCACCCTTCCTAGCATCTTAATTCCTTGGGATACAACCATGCCGAACATTGCAAGCATGGCACCACCTAATACAGCGGTGGGAATAATCGTTGTTACGGCAGCAATTTTAGGAACTAATCCAAATACAAGCAAGATAATCCCAGCTACGAAGATGACTTTCCGTTTTTTTACACCCGTTAATTGAACAAGACCAACGTTTTGTGAGAATGCCGTATATTGAAAAGCATTAAAAATTCCTCCTAATAATACTGCAATCCCTTCCGCACGATAACCTTTTGCTAAATCCTCCTCCGATAACGTTCTATCTGTAATATCACTAAGTGCAAAATAAACACCCGTAGATTCCACTAAGGAAACCATGGCAACAAGACACATCGTGAGAACTGCGGAGATTTCAAATGTTGGCATACCAAAGTAAAAGACTTGCGGCATATGAAAATAAGAAGCCTCCCCGACGGCACTAAAATTAACTTTCCCTAAAACAGCAGCTACTAGAGTACCGGCAATAAGTCCGATGATAATGGATATTGACCGGATAAATCCTTTCGAAAAGCGATACATGAAAATGATGAACGTTAAGGTACCAAATCCTAATAATAGATTCATTGATGAACCAAAGTCACTAGCCCCTTGTCCTCCAGCTAAATTATTAATTGCAACAGGGATGAGGGTTAATCCGATAATCGTAACGACACTTCCCGTCACAATCGGAGGGAAAAAGCGAACTAACTTCCCAAATATCGTGCTTATCAAAATGATAAAAATTCCTGATGCAATAATCGAACCATATATCGCTGAGATACCGAATTCTCCGCCAATCGCAATAATTGGTCCAACCGCTGTAAAGGTACAGCCAAGAACGACTGGAAGTCCAATTCCAAAAAAACGGTTGCTTCCAATTTGTAAAATGGTAGCTACTCCGCACATGAAGATATCGATCGCAACGAGATACGTGAGTTGTTCCGTTGTTAGACCCAGTGCACCGCCGATTATAAGTGGGACCAATATCGCGCCTGCATACATTGCAAGTACATGTTGCATTCCTAAAGCCGCTGTTTTCATCTAGGTTAATCCTCCTTAAAGGTTACTTTCCCATTTTCAAGCGAAGAAACAATAGCTAATGATTCCACTCGGAATCCTTCTTGCTCAATAAGCTTTCTGCCATTTTGAAAACCTTTTTCAATGACAATTCCAACTCCTGCTAATGTCGCCCCGGATTGTTTTACCATATCGATTAAACCAAGTGCAGCTTGTCCATTAGCGAGAAAGTCATCAATAACTAAGACAACATCATCATGTGTGATGTAATCCTTCGATATAGAAATAGTGTTCGATTCTTGTTTCGTGTAAGAATAGACTTCTGCACTATATAAGTGATCGATTAAGGTGAGCGATTTACGTTTCCGGGCAAATATCGTTGGAACACCTAACCGTAATGCAGTCATGACCGATGGAGCAATTCCTGATGACTCCAGTGTTAATACCTTTGTAATTCTTTCATCTTGAAAGCGGGAAGCAAACTCCTCCCCAACCTCCTGCATTAATACCGGATCGATTTGATGGTTTAAAAACGAATCCACCTTCAATACAGAATCAGACAATACCTTACCTTCGTTTATAATCTTTTGCTTTAATCGTTCCATAACGATCTCCTTTCCAATATACTAAGGCGTAAACGCCCTTACAGGCTAAAAACGCGATTCGTTACGCAACACCTGTGACTGCGATTACTCGTCCCACTGAAGAGTATTTTGCACTAGCACATCCAGTAGTCGCAGCAACGTACAAACTGTGCCTCCTAGGACGGGAGGTAGTTCGATGTTGCCCCATACGTGAGCGAACTTAATCGAACTTCCCCTTTACCTGAATGAGATAAAGGAAACATGCTCCTTTAGGGGTAGACGTGAGTTGGGCTTGCCCGAATTTAAACGGCCCTCCTTTAGTTTTGAGCCGATGTTGACTTTCACCACAAGGGTATAAGGGCGACTAGGCCTCACAAAGACCGCTCGGCAAGTCTTCCTTATCGATTGCAGGAGTGTGAAGTTTGATAGTTGCTGGGCGCAGAGCGGACGTAGCTATTTCTCGGCACACTAGATACCTCAGTATCTTTATTTTATAGTCTCAGTAAATAAAAAAACCCAGAAATTCTTACTTCTAACTATGAAGAAGCAAGAATTTCTGAGCGGATAGACTCGAAATAAAAAGATAAATTTTAACCTGAACGGCAAAATTACCTTTTTGTGCTACTTTTCATAGTCAGTTTATTTACGGTAAACCGGTAGAAACTTGCAGGCCATATCCCCGCGATTATATGAAAATAATATTCGCTTTAAATGTTACAAGTATAGCATGTAATCGACATATTTCAAGGCTTTTTCCATATGTAAAACCTTTCAAACAATTTGGACTTAGGTGCGATTAGTCATTATTTTCCAGATTACGTTTGTTGACTTATTTGAGTTTGTTGTATTTGTTGGTTTTAAATAGTATATTATAATTAGAAAGGAGTGGTTTGACATGGTCTCAATTAAAGAAGAAAACTTGTTGGATACAGTTCGTTTTTTAATGGAGCAGGAAAAAGAACAACACGCCGTGGCTGTATTGAAGGCTGCTATTGAGAAATCATTAAGACAGATAGGCATGTATACCCCAATTATTTCCCAACTTCCATTCGTCTCTCCAAAACAGGAACAGTTAGAAGAGCTAAAAAAATTGGAATCTGAAATTATCAAAGAATTTACGAAATCCGCTTTCCCAAAGGAGGCAACTTTTGAAAAGATATTAGATTATTTATTCCTAGTTAGCTCCATTACAGAAAAACCGAGTTACTTTTATAGGAAGTTAACGGCTTCCATTCTTGCTCAAATATCCAACAAAGGGATTTATCTTTCAAAAGAAAAAAATAGGGTTAGACAAATGAAGGATGATTCTTTAGTAAATAGAAGTGTACCACTTACTGAAATTGCAAGTAGCCAAGAAGAAAACAAGTACTACACGACAAGTGAAGCTGCTAGGAAGTTAGGATTAAGTGACCAAACTATTAGACGTATGTGTGAGCAAGGTAAGTTTAAAGGAGCTATTCGAGTGGGCGGAACTGGTCATTGGCGGATTCCAGCAGAAAATCTCATTACAACAGATGCTCAAGATAAAAAAGCTGAAATGATTTTACAACGAATAGATGAAAAGAATGTAGAAACGGGGGATATAGATGAGTTTGACCTCTAGTTTCACTCGTCCCCCGAAGGCATTTATTGATACAACGGTCCTTTGCGGGGCGATTCGAAAAGATGGATTGAATCGGAAGTTACTGAAATTGGCTCGTTCTCCTCAGTTTTATCAACCCGTCCTTTCAAGAATTTGCCTCTTAGAATTCATGCGAAATTCCTCGAATGGACTGGGGAAGGGAAATAAGATGGTGAAATACAGTGAAGAAGAAATTATGACCTTCACCTTCTCCTTTTTAGCTCCTATTTTTGATAATTACTCAGAGTTGCCTGTAAACAGCATCGTAGGGCGGTATAGTATTGAAACAATTATCCGGGAGAACCAACCAATTGGCGAAGTCCTGACATTATTAAGTGGATGTTCGGATGAATTCGCTAAACAGATTGCCGGTAATCAAGAAATGAGTGAGCCACTTCATCGGTTTGATCAAGATGACTTTCACGTTTGGATTACAGCCATCCAGGAAAAATGCGATTACATCGTAACTACAAATACTCGGCGTTTCCCTTCTCAAATTGGAAATATACAACGAATTCATCCGGGGGATTTTTACGACTTTTTGATTTCAGAATAAAATCTTAAAATAAATTCCATTCAAGAACAATGATAATGATAGAGAAGTTGCAACATGTATGGTGCTTTAGGCATTGATTTTAATATGGATTCTTGTATTTATTTTAATGGTGAGCTCATTTATTAATGAATTTTAAAATGACTTTAAACGGCGTCCACTTTCACTTTCCCAATCTTTTCAACATAGCTATCCCCTCTCAAGATAACTTCGTCAGCTTCATAACGCTATACTCTCTCTACTTTGTCCGGCCCACAAACCACAATAACTTTTTCTCCTCTTGCTTTTACTAATTGGATAAATGCGGAGCCAACTCCACCTGATGCCCTTGTTATTAAAACACATCAGCCTTTTCTGCGCATTTCCTCTTTCATCTTTCAACGAATACGAGATCTTCATCATAACATCCTAGTTAGCCGCTATTATTTATGATATACTCCTCGCTAGTTGGCTAAATAAATATATCTGAAAGGAAGTTAGGCATGAAAATTGATTCTCCTAAAATTTCCCCAGCACTATTCACAAAAAATTTTCAAGATATCTTTTACGAAGAAGACCCGATTCTAGAAATGTGTGAAATCATGGATTCTAATTTCACAAACGAGGCTGTGGATCGTTTACGGCTATATAATGCAGTCGTAAGAAATAGCACGTTTACGAATACGGATTTTAGCAATGGCGACATAACAGATGTTCGCTTTGAAAAATGTGACTTATCCAATGTAGATTTTAGCAAATCATCGATTCACCGAGTAGAGTTTATAAACTGTAAGTTAGTTGGCTGTGAATTTCCAGAGTCATCTATCGGTAATGTAAAATTTGAAAATTCCATATTGAACTTCGCCACCTTTGGAAATGCAAAACTTCAGAAGGTTATATTTCAAGAGTCTTCCTTACAAAATGTCGATTTTTATGAATGTAAATTTAAAAGAATCGCATTCGATGCATGTGATCTCAATGAAACAAACTTTGAACAGACATCACTAAAAGGAATAGATATAAGTTCTTCAAAGTTCGATTCACTTACGGTTTCACTCGAAGCTATCAAAGGTTGCAAAGTCTCCACATACCAAGCTATTCAATTGGCATCACTAATGGGCTTAGTAATAAAAGATTAGTACTTTTATTAGAATGGGACTTATACAACAAGGAAAAAATGTAAATTCGGGGATGTAAATGCGTACGACCTCTAGTTATAGGCATCCCCGCAAGCATTTATTGATTAAGCTATAGCTTTTCGTTATATAATTCATGGCATATCTATGTGTCCATATAACTCTTCACGCTTTCCTCCAATACATGCACTTTAACGAAATTGTATTTTTAATTAACAGAATGAATTGAATTGCATTACCAATTGCAATGGCACCCCATGACAAATAACCTCATAAGTATACCTTCGTTTATCAAAACTAGTGACTTATTGCTTTTCCTCTATTTATGGTAAGTTTCGACTTATACTCTGAAGTCACAATACTTTTTAGTTATTTAGAAAATTTCACTTGATTATTTTGTTTATATTAAATACCATATATCTTAACTACAGGCGCTATCAAGTATACAGGCTCAGAGGAATACCTAAGGGTATATGTATACATAAAAACACCCATTTCTTTTTAGAATATGGGTGTAAAAAACGGATGAAAATTTAGTATTGTAGTCTGGATATTATTTTGTTGCTGAATTGCGTTTATGCTTTGATATCATACGGTACTCAATTAAGAGTTCTCCTACAATGGCAAATAGGAATACAGGAAGGGAGTAAAGGATATTAGTCAATATCCAGATAAGAAGAAAGACCCCTATCGCTCCAATCCATAAAGCTCCGGACAGCATTCCGCGTTTTGTCACTTCTTCTGTATCTTTATAATAGCCTGCGTAGGCTTCGTGATATCGTTCATGCTCCTGCATTAGCCATGGTTTGAACCGTTTTTTTTCGGTAAGCATTAAGAAGGCAATAACCAGAACGCCTGGTAATACAAAAGGAACCAGCACCCCCAGGATAGCAGCGGGATCACTGTTTTCCATAAAAAAGTGTGAACTGGAGATGGAAATTCCGAATAAAATGGCGCCGACAGCAAGGGCATAGATAAGTGCCCTTTTCCAGTCCATCGGATATTTGGCAGTTGTTTCTGTTGTTAAACCTAAATAGGTTAACGCTGCTCCTGCAGGTACAACGAATGGCAGGAAGGAGGAAATAGCAATGAATAAATTATTTCCTGCAGAAAAATAAGTAATTAGACTTGTAATAATTCCAAACAATAAAACTCCTGCAGCAAGTGTATATCCAATGGCATATCCTGCAGAAAGCTTGGGTTTTGTATCTACATACATTTTTCCAATAATCTCCTTTCGTTTTTCTCTGCTTAAATCATCGGCAATTGCTGTAATGTCACCTAATTCTGAGACAGCTTCTGCAAATGCCTCATCAGATGATTTTCCTGCTTTTTCTAAATCCTGCACGCGGTCCTTTAAATTTATTATGATTTCTTCTTTAAAATCCTCCAGCTCAGCTGTTGATTCATATCCGTGAAATAAATCATCGACATATTTTTTTATCATCATATTAATCGTCTTCCTCCTTCAATAATTGATTCAAAATCCGCTGAGTAAATTCCCAATCGGCGATATTTTGTTTGTATTGTATGCGGCCTTTATCAGTAATACGGTAATATTTTCTCCGGCCACCCTGACTTTCATCTCCCCAATAGGCAACGATACATGCTTCTTTTTCTAATCGTTTATAGCTGGAATAAAGCGTGGCTTCCTTTAATTGATATAGTCCGTCTGTTCGATCCATGATGGATTTGTATATTTGATATCCATAGGCATCGTTTTTTAATAGTATTCCCAACACAATCGTGTCTGTATGACCACGCAATAAATCTGCTGAAATTCTTCCTTCCAACAAAACCCCTCCTTGCCTTGCAATGACTCTTCTTATCTATAACAAATAAAATACTATGACAGACAAAGTAATTGTTTGTATAAGTATATTACTATGACTGTCATAATATGTCAATGGAAAAGTAGTTGTTTAATATTTTTATGTTGGAAACAAGTCCAATTGACCGTAATCATTCGGTTTCTTCGTTATTTTAACCATAGAAAAAAGCTTGCAGAGAAAATACCCTACTATCTCTGCAAGCTGAAGACTAAAGTTGCTCCAGTCTTGGTTTCCATTCATAATTGAATCAGCAAATATTTTTTATAGAGGATTCTTTTATAGAAAGTGAGAAGGATAGTTTTTAATCAAGAATTCTTTCATTTCCTCAGCTGATTTCTTTTGCAAGACAGTCACAATATCATCAGCTAGTAATTTTCTGTGAGAGCTGCTGGAAAAGCCGATTTGCAACAGTTTATTGATATCATCATCATGCATATAAAATTTCACTTTTAGGGATGTATAGCCTTGTTCTTCAATAAGTGTAGCAATACATCTTGCTGTATGAAGTGATGTAGATTTGGGAGTTTCTCTGCAGTTTGATCCAGCTTATTACCATAAAATCAAAGTGATAATCCGAACGCAGAATACACTTGAAAATGGACTGGTATATTTTTCCAAGTTTTCACTTTCTAAAGTGATTTTTATAAACATGTATGTAATAAATTAAATGGAGGGATAGCGCTATGCTTGGGAAGCTTTTTAAAAAGAAAGAGAATCAGGAAATTGAATTATTTGCTCCTGTTGACGGTGAAGTAATACCTTTGGAAGAAGTACCTGATCCGGTATTTGCTGAAAAAATGATGGGTGATGGAATTGCTATTAAACCGTCTAATGGTAAAGTGGTATCACCAGTTGATGGAGACATTATACAAGCGTTCCCGACAAAACATGCGGTAGGGATTAAAGCATGCAATGGAACAGAAATTTTAATTCATATTGGTTTAGAAACAGTTGCATTGGATGGAGATGGGTTTACCATCCATGTTAAAGAAGGAGACAAAGTAAAAAAAGGAGATGCACTTGTTGACGTAGACTTGGCAGTGGTAGGTGAAAAAGCAGCAAATACTGTCACACCTATGCTTATTACAAATATGAATGATATTGAAGATTTAAATAAACAGAAGTTGAAGCAGGTAAAGGCAAGTGAAGATGTTGTTATTACGGTGAAATAAAGGGAGCTGACAATGAACTGATTTTGTTGGGACTCAAAAACAAAACTATACAGTTAGAAAAACCAGCAGCTTTTCAATTTGAAATGGAAAGCTGCTGGTTTTTCTATTTCAAATACTACATGAGTCAATTTCATAATTGCTCTTTTTAAAAATACAAAGACGTACAGAATTTCTAAATTGTATTTTTAAAAACAGAAATCATGCAGTTTGTGATGGATTTAATTGCGCATCGATACGATCCGCGGCGAGCTTTGATGCATTATAAACAAGGGTTACCATGTCAAAATGGACTTTTGCACGCTTTCCCGTACGATAACGAACATTGTTCAATTGGAACCATTCTTTAAGATAGGCGTTCACGCGTTCTACAGCGGTGCGACGTTTGTAAATATTGTCCCATGCTTTGGAACCGCGGGCTGGAGCAGTATACTTCCGAAGGTCTTTCGTTATTTTCATTTTATAAACCTTTTGACAGGTGCCCTCATTCGCTAAAGGGCATTCCCTGCATTCTTTTGGGCTCGTGTATTTTAGTGTTTCATATTTGGCATCAAAGCTATCATAACGGTACGAATGCTCACGAAAACATGTTGGGGCAAAGTGTTTGTCGTAACCCAGAAGTTCCCCTTCATTTCGCTTGTTGTATGCAATCACAGATTGTTGTCCCATCCGATGGACTTGCTCGTAAATCGGTTCAAAGTCATAGCCTGCATCCATCGTATTATAACGTAAATTCAGTTGAGGAAGGCGCTCATGAATTCCCTTAAGCAACGGGATGGCAGCCTTCCCATCATTTAGATTTCCTGATGAAAAGAGTGAATCCAAAATATATTGACTGGATGTGCCAACGATTAAGTGAGCTTTGTAGCCAAACCAAAAAACATTTTTTCCTTCCGAGTTCTTCTTTACGCCCCATTTTGGGTCTATGGGAACTTCGGAACGCAACT
>NZ_WOWT01000026.1:0-58844 GCF_009746545.1 Oceanobacillus sp. AG | reverse complement strand
GTAGTATATGTCTGGTAACGATGGCGGAGAGGTCACACCTGTTCCCATACCGAACACAGCAGTTAAGCTTTCCAGCGCCGATGGTAGTTGAGACTTTGTCTCTGCGAGAGTAGGACGTTGCCAGGCATACAAAAGACAGATTATCATTTTATGATAATCTGTCTTTTTGTATTTTGTGCGCCCCAGCAAGCAATTAATTGCTAGTTGATGGGGGAACGGGTGGAGAAATTCTAAGGTTGAAGCCCTGTGACTGAGTGCGTGCGAGCAACCTAACAGGTCGTAATATAAATTATAACTAACGTTTAATTCTAGTTGTTATTTGGGAAAGGTGTTTCATATAATTGACTAAGGATAATATATAGAAAAGAGGATACGATAGATGGAAGTATTTTTACAGAATATAATAGGGGAGCATTTTTATGTTATCGTAACAAGGTTACTCGTTGCTTTAGTATTATCCGGAATAATTGGCTTTGAACGGGAGTGGAATAATCACTCTGCAGGATTTCGGACTCATATATTAGTGGGTGTCGGTGCAAGCCTGATGATGCTTTTATCAATATTTGGTTTTCTTGAATTTCTGGAGCACTATGATAATGTACGCTTTGATCCGGCCCGTATCCCTTCTTATGTGATTAGCGGGATAGGGTTTCTTGGAGCGGGGACGATTATAGTATATGGAGGAACGATTCGAGGGCTTACTACGGCGGCATCCATATGGGCTGTGGCAGGTATTGGGCTGGTTGTAGGCGCGGGAATGTATGGTCCAGCCATTGTTGCTACGCTGATCATTTTAATTAGTTTAGTTGTGTTGAATAACCTTGAAAGATTGCTTCCTTCCCAGCGGAAGTACACAAGAATTGAAATGGTTGTAGAGCGCAATATAAAAGTTCACCAGCTTGTTGAAGTAGCAGAAGCTTATGATGTGAATATTATTGCAGTGGAAGTGGAGAAAATGGAAAGGGATCTCCGAAAAATTTATTTTAAGATGAGAAATATGGAAGGTACCCAGTTACTTGCATTATTTGAAGAAATATCAGAATTAGAAGGAGTAAATAATATTAGACAATTGGAAAAGTGATGCCGTATAAGTTAAGCGGTAAAGTTAAACAAGGGAGAGACTTTTCCATTTTAACTGGCCCTTTATTATTTTAAACTCAAATTTCCTCTTCTCTCCGTTTATTTTCATGAAAAGTGTCTAGAATAGAATATTGGTTATTACTTTTCAACGGTTACATTTTGGCGTATAATTAATTTATAGTCAAAGATAGTCAAAGTCAATGTCATTCCTTTTGTTCCGGCATAGCTAGAAATGAGTGATATGTAAGGAGAGGGGAATTCTTAGCAATGAGCAATATTTCAGATATTATTGAAGCATATCTAAAAAAAGTACTACATTCCACAGGAAAAAATGCAATTGAAATTAAGCGGAGTGAAATTGCGGATCAGTTTGAGTGTGTGCCTTCACAGATTAATTATGTGATTAACACAAGATTTACAACGGAAAAAGGGTATATTGTAGAGAGTAAGCGTGGTGGTGGGGGATATATACGGATTATTCGTGTAAAACATGAAGACAAGGCGGAATTGATTGATGGCATTATTAAAATGATTAATCCAAGTATTTCACAGCAGGCAGCAATTCATGTGCTGGAGCGTCTGCGGGAGGAAGAAATCATTACGAATCGAGAAGAAAAGCTGATCTATAGTGCGATTGAGCGGACGACTTTACCATTTCAACTACCGGAACGTGATCAAATTCGAGCACGTATTTTAACGGCGATGCTTAATACTCTAAAATACTATAATTAACTCTATTGTGTTGAGAAGGGGGAAGATGCGTGTGGAATGTCAAGAGTGCCAAAAGCGGCCAGCTACGGTTTACTTTAAACGAGTAATAAATGGGGAGAAAAAAGAAGTCCGTGTGTGCGAAGTTTGTGCTCAGGAAAAAGGTTATATGCAGTCTCAAGATCAAGGCTCTTCTCTCCATGATTTACTTACTGGATTATTTAACTTTGATTCGTATCCATTTGGAGCCCACGTGGCTGATACAAAGCAAACGAAAGAGCTGCAATGCCCGAATTGTAAACTGACCTTTTCCACTTTTAAGGAAATGGGCAAATTCGGTTGTGCAACCTGTTATGAAACTTTTTCGGAAAGCTTAAGCCCGATACTACGACGGGTCCATGCCGGAAATACAACACATGCTGGTAAAATACCAAAGCGAACAGGTGGAAATATACAAAAAAAACGTAAATTAGAGGAATACCGTAACCAGATGAAGAAGTTAATAGAGCAAGAGGCTTTTGAAGAAGCCGCAGTACTCCGAGATAAAATAAAAGCGTTGGAAACGGATGAAGCAGTTAAGAGGGGGGAGAGTGAAGGATGACATTGGAGCACTTTCTAAACGAAGCGATTAGTCCGTGGATGCGAGAGGAGGGTGCTGATAGTGATATCGTGCTGAGCAGCCGGATTCGTTTAGCTCGGAATTTCGCTAATGTTACCTATCCCATCCTAGGCAAAGAAGAGGAATTAAAGAAGGTTCATGATTTCATGAAACAGACATATAATGAATCTTCCTTCCAGGATTACACAGATTTTTACTTTTTATCAACAAAGGATTTATCGGAAATAGAGAACCAGATACTCATAGAGAAGCATCTTATTAGTCCTAGTCTAGCAAGATATCCGCAGTCAGCAGCACTTATTTCTAAAAATGAGCAGGTCTCCATCATGATCAATGAAGAAGATCATTTGAGGATTCAACTTTATTTACCCGGATATCAACTTACTGATGGTCTGAAACAAGCTTCAGAGCTGGATGATTGGATAGAAGAACGGATTGATTATGCGTTTGATGAGAATTTCGGGTATCTAACGAGTTGTCCAACGAACGTGGGTACAGGAATGCGGGCATCCGTGATGATGCACTTGCCGGCCCTTGTTATCACAAAGCAGATGAGCCGTATGATTCCCGCGATTAACCAGTTCGGTTTAGTCGTAAGGGGGATATACGGGGAAGGCAGTGAATCTCTAGGTAATATATTCCAAATATCTAATCAAATTACCCTTGGGAAATCAGAGAAGGACATTATCTTTGACCTGGCAAGTGTTGTCAAGCAACTGATTGAGCAAGAACGACTTGCCCGGAGCTATATTACCGAACAACTTGGAGTCAGTCTGGAAGACCGCATTTTCAGGTCTTACGGAACACTGAAGAACGCCCGAATCATCGAATCAAAGGAAGCTGCTAAATGCATTTCTAACGTGCGTTTAGGTATAGACTTGGGTATTATTGAAAATATATCTAAAAATATATTAAATGAATTAATGATTTTAACGCAGCCAGGATTCTTACAATATTATGCTAATAAACGCTTGATACCACGGGAGCGCGATGTATTTCGTGCTTCGCTCATCAGAGAAAGACTTGAATTAGAGAAATAGGAGGGATGCCAGATGATGTTTGGAAGATTTACAGAAAGGGCGCAAAAGGTACTTGCGCTATCACAGGAAGAGGCAGTTCGTCTCGGACATAATAACATTGGAACAGAGCATATTTTGCTCGGGCTTGTTCGCGAAGGCGAAGGGATTGCCGCTAAAGCGTTGCAATCATTAGGCGTACAAGTGGAAAAAATTCAAGAAGAAGTGGAGAAATTAATCGGAGTCGGTAAACAGCCGATGCAATCAATTCACTATACTCCCCGGGCAAAAAAGGTTGTGGAATTATCACAAGATGAAGCACGTAAGCTTGGTCATTCCTATGTAGGAACGGAACATATTTTACTCGGTCTTATCCGTGAAGGGGAAGGTGTGGCAGCACGTGTCCTCAACAATCTCGGTATAAGCTTAAATAAAGCTCGTCAGCAGGTTTTGAAGCTACTTGGTAGTAATGAGTCTCAAGCTGGCAGAAGAGGGCGTGCAGGGCAACAATCGAATGCAAGTACCCCAACACTAGATTCCCTTGCAAGAGATTTAACTGTAAGTGCAAGAGAAGGTAAAATTGATCCGGTTATTGGTCGTTCTAAGGAAATTGAGCGTGTCATTCAGGTGTTAAGCCGCCGGACGAAGAATAATCCTGTATTAATTGGAGAGCCGGGTGTCGGTAAAACAGCTGTTGCTGAAGGCCTTGCCCAGCAAATTATCGATAATGAAGTACCGGAAACGTTACGTGATAAGCGTGTTATGACGCTTGATATGGGAACGGTCGTTGCAGGGACGAAATACCGTGGGGAATTTGAAGATCGATTAAAAAAAGTGATGGAAGAAATTCGTCAAGCCGGAAATGTTATTCTTTTCATCGATGAATTGCATACATTAATTGGTGCGGGGGGAGCGGAAGGTGCAATTGACGCATCCAATATTTTAAAACCATCCCTTTCCCGTGGAGAAATTCAGTGTATTGGTGCAACGACGCTAGATGAATACCGAAAATACATTGAAAAAGATGCAGCACTTGAACGTCGTTTCCAGCCAATTCAAGTAGATGAGCCATCTGTTGAGGAAACGATTCTCATCTTAAAAGGTCTGCGTGACCGCTATGAGGCCCACCACCGCGTAACGATTACGGATGAAGCGATTGAAGCAAGTGCGAGCCTTTCTGATCGTTATATTACAGACCGCTTTTTACCGGATAAGGCGATTGACTTAATTGATGAGGCCGGTTCAAAAGTTCGTCTTCGTTCCTACACGATTCCACCGAACTTAAAGGAATTAGAACAAAAACTGGCTGACGTAAGGAAGGAAAAAGATGCAGCTGTCCAGAGCCAGGAATTTGAAAAAGCAGCATCTTTACGCGATACTGAACAGCGTTACCGGGAAGAACTCGAGAAGACGAAAAATGAATGGAAAGAGAAGCAAGGTCAAATGGATTCTGAGGTAACTGTTGAAGACATTGCGAGCGTCGTATCGATTTGGACTGGTGTTCCTGTAGCTAAGCTTACGAAGGATGAATCGAAACGTCTTCTTGATATGGAAGAAATACTCCATGAGCGTGTTATTGGTCAAGAAGAAGCGGTGAAAGCTATATCGACTGCAATACGCAGAGCTCGCTCAGGACTGAAAGATCCGAAGCGTCCAATCGGTTCATTCATCTTCTTGGGTCCTACTGGTGTCGGTAAAACAGAGCTGGCAAGAGCCCTTGCTGAAGTGATGTTTGCTGATGAGGATGCGATGATACGCGTGGATATGTCGGAGTATATGGAGAGGCATTCCACTGCTAGATTAGTCGGATCACCTCCGGGGTATGTCGGTTATGAAGAAGGCGGACAGCTAACGGAAAAAGTACGCAGAAAACCTTACTCCGTTGTTCTTTTAGATGAAGTGGAGAAAGCCCACCCGGAAGTGTTCAACATCCTGCTTCAAGTTCTGGAAGATGGACGCTTAACCGACTCCAAAGGAAGAACGGTTGATTTTCGTAACACGGTTATCATTATGACGTCAAATGTCGGTGCAAGTGAACTGCGCCGTAATAAATTTGTCGGCTTCAATGTTGCGGATGAAAGCCAGCAGCATGCTGATATGAAGTCGAAGGTCATGGATGCGCTGAAGAAAGCCTTCCGTCCAGAGTTTTTAAACCGGATTGACGAGACAATTGTCTTCCATTCCTTAGAGAAGAAACATATGAAAGATATTGTTGTACTCATGCTGGAAGAGTTAAAAGAACGATTGCAACAACAAGAAATTGAACTATCAATGACAGATAAAGCAATCGAGAAAATTGCTAACGAAGGATTCGATCCGGAATACGGAGCAAGACCATTAAGACGCTCCATTCAGCAAAATATTGAAAATATGTTATCAGAAGAATTACTGAAAGGAACAGTCGAAAAAGGCAAGACCGTGAAAATCGGACTAAATAATAAGGGCGAATTCATCATACTAAAATAAAACAGCACGACTATCATAGAAAAGCTAGAAGAGCCACCTCTTCTAGCTTTTACTACACTCGAACCCGAGTTCCGCAGTTCAAAGCGCACTTAATTATATTTTTTTACAATATAAGAAACTACTAGGTAAATAAGTAGATACAAAATCAATTTTAAACGTACTTCCAGGAGATCCCCATTACACCGAAGACTCCTGCAGGAAGAGAGGCATATCAGCCGCTTGCGGGAAGCGAAGGTGTAAGGGGGCAGCATGAGCTCTGGACCTTCAAGGGAGTTAGTAACATGCATTTATCACCGAATGTGGCATAATTTAGGAAGATAGTTGTGAAATTGAAACTATTATGTAACCTATGAGAATCAATATTCGTATACAATAGAAGAAGGGACCGAATGAGTTTGGCTAAACGCAAGAATACGTTTGTCTGCCAAGACTGCGGCTATGAATCTCCGAAATGGATGGGGAAATGCCCGGGCTGTGGTAACTGGAATACGATGGTTGAAGAAGTCCAGGCTGGAGCTAGCGGCGGCAGGCATGTCACGACCGGTAAGCGGACGGTCAGTAAACCAGAACCGATTACACAACTTGAATCACAGAAAGAACCACGAATTACAACCGAAATGCGAGAATTCAACCGTGTACTAGGCGGTGGGATTGTTCCTGGTTCACTCGTATTGATCGGTGGGGATCCAGGGATTGGGAAATCGACATTGCTGTTGCAAATATCAGCCCAGATCGCTAAGAAAAAAATGCGTGTCCTCTATATATCAGGAGAAGAATCAACGAGACAAACGAAACTTCGAGCAGATCGTCTAGGTGTCCAAGAAGCGGAATTATACGTATTGAGTGAAACCAATTTATACGATATTGGTCAACAGATTGAAAAGCTGAAACCAGAACTTGTCATCGTTGATTCGATTCAAACGATCTACAGAGAAGAAGTAACGAGTGCACCAGGAAGCGTTTCCCAAGTACGGGAGAGCACTGGGGAACTTATGCGGATTGCTAAATCTAATCATATATCAGTTTTTATTGTGGGGCATGTTACGAAGGAAGGCGCTATTGCTGGGCCAAGATTGTTGGAACATATGGTAGATACAGTTTTGTATTTTGAAGGGGAACGACATCATACTTATCGGATTTTACGGAGTGTGAAAAACCGGTTCGGCAGTACACATGAGATGGGAATTTTTGAAATGCGTGAAGAAGGGTTACGTGAAGTCTTGAACGCTTCGGAAATTTTCTTGGAAGAGCGAAAGGCAGGAACAGCAGGTTCTACTGTCGTTGCATCGATGGAAGGGACGCGTCCTATTTTAGTAGAAATTCAAGCTTTAATATCACCTTCCAGCTTTGGAAATCCACGTAGAATGGCAACCGGGATCGATTCGAACCGTGTTCCGCTGCTCATGGCTGTATTGGAAAAAAGGGTCGGCTTCATGCTGCAGAACCAGGATGCTTATTTAAAAGTAGCCGGTGGAGTGAAGTTGGATGAGCCTGCAATTGATTTAGCGATTGCGATTAGTATAGCATCAAGCTTCCGAGACCAGCCGACAGAACCAAAGGATATTTTTATCGGCGAAGTTGGGCTGACTGGAGAAATTAGGAGGGTGTCCCGGATTGAACAACGTGTACAAGAAGCGGCTAAACTCGGCTTCGAGCGCGTTATTTGTCCACAACATAATTTGGATGGTTGGACGGTACCGAAGGATATTCAAGTAGTTGGTGTTTCCACCATTCAGGAAGCATTAGAAATTGGACTTGCAAGGTGATTTTATCGTTTTTAGTGAAGAAATGAGCTTATCTCTCCTATCCGTAGGGTTATAAATGAAAAATAAAGGTAATAATAAACTTAAGGAGGTGAGAAAATGTTGAAGAAGGTTGTTCGTATCTTTTTTATTGTTCTTGGGGGAACGATTGGTTTTCTATACATCCCCATGATTATTGATTTATTGAATATAGATATGAACTTGCTGAAAAACCCATATTTAGGCATGGCCTTAGGTGCAATTATTTTATTTTTACTCTCCTATGTTATTGTGGATCATGTAGTAAACTTTTTTAAATGGATAGAAGATACCCTGATTAAGCTGCCGGCAATGGATTTACTATTTGGTAGCTTAGGAATGATTGTCGGACTCGTCATATCTTATCTCGGTACGATGCCGCTCCAGGATATCAATATCCAAGTAGTCTCCCAGGTACTGCCGATTTTCATCACGATTATCCTTGGTTATTTAGGTTTCCGTGTCGGTTTTCGCCGGCGGGAGGAATTCTCCAGTTTATTGCGGACAGGGAAAAAGGATAAATTGAAAGAAACTACTGATGAAGGTGACGCGGAGCAAAAAGATGAGGTGCCGAAACCGAAAATACTCGATACAAGTGTTATAATAGATGGCAGGATTGCCGATATTTGCAGTACAGGGTTTCTGGAAGGGACATTAGTGATTCCTCAATTTGTATTAGGAGAGCTGCAGCATATTGCTGATTCGTCGGATGCATTGAAACGCAATCGAGGCCGGCGTGGACTCGATGTGCTGAATCGTATTCAAAAGGAATTACCGATTAAAGTAGAAATCTATGAAGGTGATTTTGAAGAGATAGCTGAAGTGGACAGTAAATTAATCAAACTTGCTAAAGTGACGGATGGAATTGTTGTAACGAATGATTTCAACTTGAATAAAGTGTGTGATCTGCAGCGTGTTCCTGTGCTCAATATTAATGATCTTGCAAATGCAGTAAAACCTGTCGTCCTTCCGGGAGAAGAACTGGTCGTCCAAGTAATCAAGGACGGGAAAGAACAGCGACAGGGGATTGCTTATTTGGATGATGGAACGATGATTGTTGTAGAAGAAGGCCGTGACTATATTGGGAAAACAATTGAAGTCATCATTACAAGTGTCCTGCAGACTTCCGCAGGTAGAATGATCTTTGCAAAACCAAAAACACTTGAAAAAGCACTGTAAAAACGGTATAACTTATTAAGGATAATACTTGAAAAGTGATAACATGTATATTGTTATCACTTTTCAAGCATTCACGGTCTGGAATCCCTCTAAACATGAGTATCTAATTAAGAGGAAGATAAGGGGGAAAGTCCGTAAATACGTGATTCTGTTCAACTATCTTTCAATGGGAGTGAAAGACGCCCCCATTTGAGTGAGGTTTACTATATCACTCATGTTACGGTACATATTTTTTAAAAAGAGAGGGGAAACATCATGACGAATGAGGTTCGGGTACGCTATGCACCAAGCCCTACAGGTCATTTGCATATTGGTAATGCAAGAACAGCATTGTTTAACTATCTGTTCACAAAACATTATAACGGGAAATTTATTATTCGAACGGAAGATACTGACGAGAAGCGAAATGTGGAAGGGGGCGAAGAGAGCCAGCTCCGCTATTTGAAATGGTTAGGTATCGAGTGGGATGAAGGACCGGATATTGGCGGAGAGTACGGCCCATACCGTCAGACCGAGCGTCTTGATTTATACGAAAAATATGTAGACGAGCTCTTGGAGCGTGGCCTTGCATATAAATGCTATATGACGGAAGAAGAGTTAGAACAAGAGCGGGAGGAGCAGAGAGCGAAAGGCCAGGTGCCGAAGTATTCTGGTGCTCATCGCAACCTGACGGACGAGCAAATTGCAGCATTTGAAGCGGAAGGCAGACTTCCGAGTATTCGTTTCCGTGTCCCTGAAAATGAAACTTATACATTCCATGATCTTGTACGTGGCAATATCACATTTGAATCTAGTGATTTTGGTGATTGGGTAATCGTGAAAAAGAACGGTATTCCAACCTATAACTTTGCCGTTGCGATAGATGATCATTTAATGAAAATCACTCATGTGCTCCGTGGAGAAGAGCATATTTCTAATACACCGAAGCAAATGATGATTTTTAATGCTTTCGGATGGACTGCTCCAACGTACGGTCATATGACGCTGATCTTAAATGAGAACCGGAAGAAGTTAAGTAAGCGGGATGAACATATACTACAGTTCATAGAGCAATATCATAATCTTGGTTATCTGCCGGAAGCGATGTTCAACTTTATTAGTTTGCTTGGATGGTCTCCTGTTGGCGAAGAAGAGATTTTCGATAAGGACACGTTAATTGATATCTTTGATCCGGATAGATTATCGACTTCTCCTGCAATTTTTGACCAGCAAAAGTTGAAGTGGATGAACGGAGAATACATTAAGAATGTCGATCTTGAAAAAGTAATCGACCTTGCCATGCCGCATTTAATTGCTGCTGGAAAATTACCGGAAAATATGGATGAAGAAAGGCGCAAGTGGGCGGAGAATGTGATTGCACTTTATCAGGAACAATTGGGTTATGGTGAGGAAATTGTCGAATTGACTGAGTTGTTCTTCACAGAGGAAATTAATTATAACGAAGATGCAATTAAAGTTCTTGAAGAAGAACAAGTCCCAGAAGTTCTTCAAAGCTTCAAAAATAAGTTGGACACACTGGAATCCTTTACGGCTGACGAGATTAAAGCCCAGACGAAGGCAACACAGAAAGAAACTGGTTATAAAGGGAAAAAATTATTCATGCCGATTCGTGTCGCAACGACTGGCCAAACCCATGGTCCAGAACTTCCACAAGCAATCGCACTACTTGGTAAAGAAGTTGTCATGATCCGTCTAGACAAAGTCCTCGAGGAAATAACAGCAAATTGATTGCAGAGCTTTCCGGTTCACAAAATTGGAAAACTGTAATATAGTAATAGTAAATATTGGAGCGTTGAAGAGGAAAAGTAGGAATTTCTTCGTTTATCCAGAGAGAATCACCTTGGCTGCGAGTGATTTTAAACGAAACTTCCGAAGTGCCCCTCTGAGTCTATTATGGAAATAAAGTACATAATAGCGGAACTCTACCGTTACCAAGAGCCTAAGTTGGAAGGAAGCAATTCCTTCAAACAGAGTGGAACCGCGCTTAAGCGTCTCTGTCTAATGCAGAGACGCTTTTTTTATGTTGATTAATTCAATTCACTAACTAGGGTTTAAGCAAGTCATGTAAAATGCTCTTATTCTATAACGAAGGGTGGTTTGACGATGGGTATATTTCAGCGGATGAAAGAAGATATGGATGTTGTCTTTGACCAAGATCCCGCTGCACGAACTTATTTTGAAATTTTTTTAACCTATTCCGGACTCCATGCAATATGGTTTCACCGGGTTGCCCATGCGTTTTATAATCGGCGACTGTTCTTCCTGGCCCGTGCCATTTCACAAATCAGCAGATTCCTGACTGGAATCGAAATTCATCCGGGGGCAAAGATTGGTAGACGCCTATTCATTGACCATGGAATGGGAGTAGTAATTGGCGAGACTTGTGAAATCGCTAATAACGTAACGATTTACCAAGGAGTTACTCTTGGGGGGACTGGTAAAGAAAAAGGAAAGCGCCATCCGACGGTAAAGGATAATGCCCTCATATCAACGGGGGCAAAGGTTCTTGGGGATATTACGATTGGAGAAAATGCAAAAATTGGTGGCGGTTCCGTCGTTTTAAAAGATGTTCCTGCCAACTCCACAGTAGTCGGAATTCCTGGTAAAGTGGTCATCCAAGACGGTGTACGCGTAAAAGACTTGGAACATCATAAATTGCCGGACCCGGTTGCTGATCGGATTGAACAGATGCAACAAGAAATCGATACACTACAAGCAGAGATTGAAAAGCTGAAGAAGGGGAGTCATTTCCAACATGTCGATTAAATTATTTAATACGTTAACTCGAGAGAAAGAAGACTTTAAACCAATAGAACCAGGGAAACTTAAGATGTATGTTTGTGGTCCAACCGTTTATAACTATATTCATATCGGGAATGCCCGCCCTGCGATTGTGTTTGATACGGTGCGACGCTATTTTGAATATAAAGGTTATGAAGTTGATTATGTACTAAATTTTACCGATGTCGATGATAAGATCATTCAAGCGGCTGAGGAGAGCGGCGAGGATGTTCGGACACTTGCCGACCGGTTTATCGATGCATATTTAGCCGACGTGCAGGCATTAGGAGTTAAAAAAGCGACACATCACCCGCGTGTAACAGAAACAATGGATGATATTATTGCGTTTATCGAAGGTTTGGTTGATAAAGGTTATGCTTACGAAGTGGAAGGCGATGTGTATTTCAAACCGCGTTCCTTTAAAGGATACGGAAAGCTTTCCCATCAGTCAATTGATGAGCTACGAGTAGGGGCAAGAATTCAAGTTGGGGAAAAGAAGGAAGATCCACTTGACTTCGCGCTTTGGAAACAAGCGAAGGATGGAGAAGTTGCATGGGACTCTCCTTGGGGAGTGGGAAGACCAGGCTGGCATATCGAATGCTCGGCTATGGCGAAGAAATATCTCGGTGAAACGATTGATATCCACGCAGGTGGTCAGGACTTAACTTTCCCGCATCATGAAAATGAAATTGCTCAATCGGAATCGATGAATGATAAACCTTTTGCGAATTACTGGATGCATAATGGTTATATCAATATCGATAATGAAAAAATGTCGAAGTCACTCGGAAATTTTGTTTTGACGAAAGACTTAATTAAGAAACATGACCCTGAAGCGTTGCGCTTCTTTATGTTGAGTGTTCACTACCGCAACCCGATTAATTTCACGGAAGAATTATTGGGTAGTGCGAAAAACAGTTTAGAACGAATTAAAACGGCTTATCATAATTTGGAACATCGGAAGCAAACAAGCATGAATCTTGTCGATAACAAGGAAGAGTGGCTCAAGAAAATCAAGCAGTTCACCCTTGATTTTGAAAAAGAAATGGATGATGATTTCAATACAGCCAATGCGATTTCCGTATTGTACGATCTTGCAAAAGAAGCGAATATTTATCTCGACCAAGAGCAGACTCACACGTCCGTACTCGAAGCTTTTCAGGAAACGATTGTCACCCTGCTTGGAATTCTCGGTATTGATCTGGAGGAGGAGCAGGAACTCTTGGACGAAGAGATTGAAACGCTGATTGAAGAGCGGAATGAAGCAAGGAAAAATAAAGATTATCAACGTGCAGATGAAATACGGGACCTTCTAAAAGATAGATCAATTATTTTAGAAGATACCGCGCAAGGAGTCCGCTGGAAAAGAGGCTAAGCATGACACTTGAAGCAAAACAAATGAATAGTTTAGCACTTGCTTATATAGGTGATGCTGTTTATGAAGTGTATGTCAGGGAACATTTACTTAAAACGGGTCAGGTCAAGCCCCATCAATTACATCAGAAGGCTGTAAATTTCGTGTCAGCCAAGGGGCAGGCCGCCGTATTGTTTAATTGGTTGGAAACCGGAATGCTTTCTCCGGAAGAAGAGCGCATTGTCGCCCGAGGGAGAAATGCAAAGTCCGGCTCCATTCCTAAGAATAGCAGTGTTCAGACGTATCGCCATAGTACAGGTTTTGAAGCGTTGTTAGGCTATCATTATATCGACCAAAATGAAGACAGACTGTATGAATTGATGCAAGCTGCTGTAACATTCATTACAACAACAATAGAGGAGAGGAAGAACAACAATGAGTGATGAAATAATCATAGGTAAAAACCCCGTCCTCGAGGCACTTTCCTCGGGGCGTTCGGTAAATAAAGTGTTTGTTGCCGAGCATTTGAATCCCAATACCATAAAGAAAATAAAGCAGCTTGCGAAAGAGGCTGGAACAATCGTTCAGCACGTTCCAAAAGCGAAACTCGATAGTATCTCTAATGGAAATCATCAAGGAATAGTTGCATATGTTGCTTCTTATGATTACGGAAACTTGGAAGACCTTTTCGTGCGAGCAGAACAAAGAGGAGAAGATCCCTTTTTTATTATCTTGGACGAGCTGGAAGACCCGCATAATTTAGGTTCTATTTTACGAACGGCGGACGCTACAGGTGTCCACGGTGTAATTATTCCGAAACGCCGCTCTGTTGGTTTAACAGCAACTGTTGCGAAGACGGCAGCAGGAGCAATCGAACATATTCCGGTCGTCCGGGTAACGAATATTGCGGATACAATCGATGAGCTGAAAGAGAGGCACGTTTGGGTCGTAGGCACAGAAGGGGAAGCAACCGAAGATTACCGCAGACTAGACGGAACCATGCCAATTGCAGTTGTTATTGGCAATGAAGGAAAAGGCATTTCACGACTCGTGCGAAAGAAATGTGATTGGACAGTGCGTATTCCGATGTCTGGTGAAGTTTCCTCCTTAAACGCTTCCGTTGCCTGCAGCTTATTATTATATGAGATTTACAGAAAGCGAACCCCACTAGGTGAGAGCTGATGAATATATTATTAGTAGACGGGTACAATATCATCGGGGATTGGGAGGAACTGCAACATCTACGCGATAAAGATATGGCGGCGGCACGGGACCTCCTTATAGAACGGATGGCTGAGTATCAGGCTTTTACCGGGATGAGGGTCATTGTTGTATTTGATGCCCACGAGGCCCCGGGGCGGGAGAGCAAGCTGAAGCAATTTAAAATAGAAGTTATTTACACAAAAGAAAATGAAACAGCGGACGAACGGATTGAACGTTTAATCAAGAAATTAAAAAATGTAAAAACACAAGTTTATGTAGCAACCAACGACTATACGGAACAACGAACGATTTTCGCTCAAGGAGCATTACGTATCTCGGCCCGTGAGCTAAAAGCTGACCTTCGCGATATGGAGAATGAAATCGATGAGCGCTTGAAGGAGCAAGAGAAGAAGCAGCCACAAACAAAGATTATCCTCGATCAAGAGATTCTGGAGCGTTTTGAAAAAATGAGAAGGGGAGAAAATTGAGAAAATAGATTCTTTTCTCCTTTTTATACTAAAAAAGCTCTTGCTATATTGACGAAACCATTACTCCTGTATATAATAACGTTTACAGCTAGCTTATCATATGTGAACGGGGGTAATTCTTGGTGGAAGTCAAGCAATTGGACATAGAGTATTCAGGCTTACACATGCTTGATGATGAAAAACTTATTCATTTAGTTCATCAAGAAGATAAACATGCGCTAGATTTTCTAATCAACAAATACCGCAACTTTGTCCAAGGTAAGGCACGGACATACTTCTTGATTGGAGCAGATCGTGAAGATATCGTTCAGGAAGGAATGATAGGTCTTTACAAAGCAATTCGTGACTATGATAAAGAGAAGCTTTCCTCTTTCAAGGCCTTTGCAGAGTTATGTATCACCAGGCAAATAATTACCGCAATCAAAACTGCCACAAGGCAAAAGCATACCCCGCTAAACTCCTACGTTTCATTGGACAAGCCTATTTTTGATGAAGAATCAGATCGAACACTAATCGATGTAATTGCAGGTTCTAGATCTGTGGATCCTGAAGAATTATTGGTGAATCAAGAGAAACTAGTAGACATGGAGTTAAAACTTTCAGAATTATTAAGCGGGTTTGAAAAGCAAGTCCTTCATCTCTATCTTGATGGGTGTTCCTATCAGGAGATATCTACGAGTTTAGGACGTCATCTCAAGTCGGTAGATAACGCCCTGCAACGAGTGAAAAAGAAGCTGGAGCAACTGATTAAACAAAACGAAATAAAGAGCTGATAGAAAGAGCCGTTGACAGAGAGATAGGAAACGTGCTACATTATTAGTTGAAAAAATACCCTGTTAGTGGGATGATAAGATGAGTAAGAAGATAACTTTAGCATGTGCTGTTTGTTCAAGTAGAAATTATTCAACAAACAAAAATGTATCCACAACATCTACCAGATTAGAAATGAAGAAGTTTTGCAAGCACTGTGGGGAACATACATTACATCAAGAGACAAAGTAGCGCATGAGGTGGAGCTTGGGGGGTACAAAGAATGTTTAAATTCTTAAAGAATGTTTCAAGGGAAATGAAAAAGGTAAGCTGGCCAACTGGCAAGGAACTAAGAAGTTATACCGTAATTGTATTAACGACTGTTATTTTGATCGCCATCTTCTTTTTCATTGTTGACTTCGGAATTTCACAGCTTTTAGAACTTCTTTGAATAATAATCCGTTAACTATGCTATAATGAAAGTAAATATACATTCAAAAGAAAACCCGCAACCAGTCGGGTTTTTCATGTTGGGATAAAACGGGCGTACCCCAATCATATTACCTAAGGGAGGGAAAGGGCAGACTGTCCTGATTAAATGGAGAAAAATTGGTATGTTGTGCATACGTACTCTGGTTATGAGAATAAAGTAAAGATCAACCTTGAAAAACGAGTGGAAACGATGGGGATGCAAGATAAAATATTCCGCGTCGTCGTACCTGAAGATGAAGAAACAGAAATCAAAAATGGAAAAAAGAAAGTAGTTAAAAAGAAATCATTCCCTGGTTATGTTCTCACGGAAATGGTGATGACGGACGACTCCTGGTATGTTGTACGGAATACACCAGGTGTAACCGGATTTGTCGGCTCGAGTGGTCACGGGACAAAACCAACCCCGCTACTGCCAGATGAAGTGGATGCCGTGCTGAAAAGAATGGGCGTCCAAGTATCTGAAGTACAGGTTGACTTTGCCTTGAAAGAGAATGTCAAGGTAAAAGAAGGGCCGTTCGCGGACTTTGAAGGGACAATTGAAAATATTGACCTGGATAAACAAAAACTAAAAGTTCTAGTCAATATGTTTGGTAGAGAAACACCAATCGAACTAGACTTCACACAGGTTGAGAAATTATAAAACAAAGGCGGAAATGCCTTTACAGTAAGTTTTGCGATTCATATCGCGACGGTTGGGGCTGCGATTACTCGACCCACCACCGAAGGGCGTTTATACTAGAACGCCCAATTGTCGCAGCAACATACGAACTTTTCCTTCTAGGACGGGTAGGTAGTTCGATGTTTTAGGCTTTTTAAAAGAAAATAAAACTGTCCCTTGCAATTTTATAATATACATGGTAGAATTTCTATGTTATTTATGTACTTCAATGTTGAAGTGCTTGAGTAAGAGTGGGAGGGGAAAACCCTAATACCACATCACGGACTTTAAGGAGGTGTGTCTCGTGGCTAATAAAGTAATCAAATTAGTGAAATTACAAATCCCAGCTGGTAAAGCTACTCCAGCACCGCCGGTTGGACCAGCACTTGGTCAAGCGGGTATTAATATCATGGGATTCTGTAAAGAGTTCAATGCACGTACACAAGAACAGGCAGGTTTAATTATCCCTGTAGAAATTACGGTGTTTGAAGACCGTTCATTTACATTTGTTACGAAAACTCCACCGGCAGCAGTTCTGCTTATGAAAGCGGCAGGAATTAACGCTGGATCTGGTGAGCCAAACAAAACAAAAGTGGCTACAGTTAAGCGTGATGAAGTAAAAGAAATCGCAGAAACAAAAATGCAAGACTTGAACGCAGCGGATGTTGAAGCTGCTATGCGTATGGTTGAAGGTACTGCCCGAAGCATGGGTATTACAATCGAAGACTAATTTCGGAACTTAGTTAGCTGTGGTCTCCCTGTGAAATCACAGCTATTTCACAAAAGTGTAAGCGGCTGTTTAGGGGCGTACAGGCTGCGCTCGCGGGAGAGTCAGTGGTTCGGCGTTGTCACATACGTGAGCGTACGAACATCCCCTATCCGAATAAGATGAAGGAAACTTGGGCGAATAAGTCTCACAAAGACTGCTCGGCAAGTCTTCTTTATTGATTGAAGGAGTGTGCAGTCTATCAGTCCTTAGTCGCTGAAGCTAGACGAATCGAAACTTTGTGCGTGAAAGACAAAGTGAAGGACTTTGCTGACAGAAGGTCGGAAGGAAGTTCTCTATGGCTTTTATACGTGGGAGGTATAACCGCTAATACCACAATAGAGGAGGATATATAATGGCAAAAAGAGGTAAAAAGTATCAAGAAGCAGAAAAGCTAATTGATCGTTCAAAAACATACGAAATCAATGAAGCTATTTCCCTTGTTAAGCAAACTGCAAAAGCGAATTTTGACGAGACAGTGGAAGTGGCATTCCGTTTGGGAGTAGATCCAAAGAAAGCGGACCAACAAATCCGCGGAGCAATGGTTCTACCACATGGAACTGGTAAAACACAACGCGTTCTTGTTTTCGCAAAAGGTGAAAAAGCAAAAGAAGCAGAAGCTGCAGGAGCTGACTATGTAGGTGAAGCAGAATTCATCGAGAAAATCAACGGTGGTTGGTTTGATTTTGATGTAATTGTTGCGACTCCAGACATGATGGCTGAGGTAGGTAAACTTGGTAGAGTGCTTGGACCTCGTGGTCTAATGCCTAACCCGAAAACTGGAACAGTAACATTTGAAGTGGAAAAAGCAGTCAATGATATTAAAGCTGGTCAAGTGGAATATCGTGTTGATAAGCAGTCTAACGTTCATGTTCCGGTCGGTAAAGTTTCTTTCGAGGACAACAAGTTAGTTGAGAACTTGGAAGCAATCATTGACCAGATTGTTAAAGTGAAACCTCAATCTGCAAAAGGTGAATACATGAAGAACGTATCTGTTGCTTCAACAATGGGACCTGGCGTTAAAGTTGACGTTTCTCCATACAAATAAAAAAACATTGACTTGAATCAAGTCGTTTGATATACTGATTACGTTAAAAAGAATACGTTATACCGTAGACAGCAGGTGCGATTTATCGCTTAATTTCCCGCCGAGGTGTTTTATAAATATCGATCCAAGTACGTTTATTTGGGTAGTGATATAAAGCTCTCATGTCTAACTGAGAGCTTTTTTTATAGACTTGATACGGCAAATGCTAGAAGAACGGTATGGTATAAGTAATTAGGAGGTGGAACAATGTCTAACGTATTGGAACAAAAGAAACAGATTGTACAAGAAATTGCAGATAAGTTCAAAGAAAGTCAATCGTCTGTTGTAGTTGACTATCGCGGACTTGACGTTGCGCAAGTTACTGAATTACGTAAACAACTACGTGAAGAAGGTATAGAATTCCACGTTTATAAAAACACGATGACTCGTCGTGCGGTGGAAACTGCGGAATTAGATGGTCTAAATGATGTACTTACTGGACCGAACGCAATTGCATTCGGTAAAGATGATGTCGTAGCACCGGCTCGTATCCTTAACAACTTCGCTAAGGAGAATGAAGAGCTCGAAATCAAAGGTGGGGTTATCGAAGGGGAAGTAGTTACTTTAGAACAGATTAAAGAACTTGCTGACCTACCGAACTACGAAGGTATGGTTTCTATGTTACTCAGCGTGCTACAAGCACCAATCCGCAACCTTGCTTATGCAGTTAAGTCTGTTGCTGATAAAGAAGAGGAAGAACAAGGCGCATAAAGCCAGAACGTATAAAAATTACAATTAATTAGGAGGATTTAAATCATGACTAAAGAAGAAATGATTAGTGCGATTAAAGAAATGTCCGTTTTAGAATTAAACGACTTAGTAAAAGCTATTGAGGAAGAGTTTGGCGTAACTGCTGCTGCTCCAGTTGCAGTTGCAGGCGGGGCTGCTGGTGGCGGAGCTGCTGAAGAGCAATCAGAATTTGATGTTGTTCTTACAGGAGCAGGCGCTTCTAAGATTAAAGTTGTTAAAGCAGTTCGTGAAATCACTGGTCTTGGACTTAAAGATGCGAAAGACCTTGTGGATAACGCTCCAAAAGCAATCAAAGAAGGCGTAGCGAAAGAAGAAGCTGAAGAAGTTAAAGGTAAGCTTGAAGAAGCTGGCGCTGAAGTAGAAGTTAAATAAGTTTATTCTAATAAAGAGCTCGTCGTTCATGTCGACGGGCTCTTGTTCATAACATTTTTTTCTTCATATATCTATTCCATTACAATCACTTCTAAGGTGCTGGCCGAAAACCTTACCTTACGCACAATAATGATAATTTAGAAGCGTGGTGTTCCGAATGACTGAGCATTACTATTCAAAAAAGCCCCATACAGACAGTTCACCAAAAACCTGGAAAGCTGAATTACGCAATCAAATGTATACTTTCACAAGTGATACGAATGTTTTCTCTAAAAACGGAATTGATTTTGGTTCACGTTTGCTGATTGAGAGCTTTAACGAGCCATCCGTTCGAGGAGACTTATTAGATCTTGGTTGTGGTTATGGACCGATCGGAATTTCTTTAGCAGGAGCTTTTCCTGAAAGAAATATAGTACTCGCCGATGTGAATGAAAGAGCAATCCGGTTAGCGGCAGAAAATGCGGAAGAAAACAATTTAACGAATGTGGAAGTTGTAAACAGTGACCGGTTTTCGGGACTGAAAGAAAGAACATTTGCTGCGGTGATCACGAACCCGCCAATTCGCGCGGGCAAGGATGTCGTCCATGGAATGTTTGCGGGAGCTGAAAGAGCTTTAGTAAAAAACGGTGAATTATGGGTAGTCATCCAAAAGAAACAAGGCGCACCATCTGCACAGAAAAAAATCAACGAACTATTTGGAAACGTAGAAGTCGTTGATAGAAAAAAAGGTTATTATATTCTAAGGGCATTTAAAGTTTGACCTGCCGACTTCATTATGGTAACATACTATAATGCTAAGATTGGCTCCATTTGTCAAGTCCGAACGTGGATTATATGACTGTAAACGTATATTTTATCTGTGGACGGAGACAATGGATGAAGTATTCTAGAGAGCTTGATTAATATTTCTTCATATAGTTTACCAAAATTTAAACGAGTTGTACAACTGTATTTTATTTTCTTAGAAAAATACAGTGCTAAATGTAGGTGTAAACATAGAAGAAGTGCATATGCAATAAAACGAAATTGGTTTATGTTTCCATTCTCGTTTTATTTATTTCAAGGTGCGATCGTCCGTAACCCCTCGCTGCAAAGTGGGGAGATTATCAAATCTTTTTAAGCGGAGGATACGGTAGCTGACACCATGATTAATTCAACTAACATTCAGTGGAAGAAGAGCAAAAACTTCCACTGTAATGAAGTTTTATTTTATGAAAAATCCGTAGAAGATTATCTGCGAAAACATAAGATTTTAAGGGGTGAAGCAGTTGACAGGACAACTAGTTCAATATGGCAAGCATCGCCAGCGTAGAAGCTATGCACGTATCAGTGAAGTGTTAGAGCTGCCAAATTTAATCGAAATTCAAACCGCTTCTTATGAATGGTTCATGGAAGAAGGGTTGCGGGAAATGTTCAGAGATATTTCACCGATTGAAGATTTCACCGGAAACCTTTCATTGGAATTTGTAGATTATAGTCTAGGTGAGCCTAACTATCCTGTAGACGAATCAAAGGAAAGAGATGTGACCTATAATGCCCCGCTTCGAGTACGGGTTCGTTTATTAAACAATGAAACCGGAGAAGTGAAGGAACAAGAAGTGTTCATGGGCGACTTCCCATTGATGACTGAGACAGGAACGTTCATCATTAACGGAGCTGAGCGTGTTATCGTCTCACAGCTTGTACGTTCCCCAAGTGTGTATTTCAGTGACAAATTTGATAAGAACGGTAAACGCGGTGTGCAAGCCACTGTTATTCCGAACCGTGGTGCTTGGCTAGAGTTTGAGACAGATGCAAAAGACGTCGCTTTTGTCCGGATTGACCGGACTCGGAAATTACCGATTACAGTGTTATTACGTGCATTAGGATTTGGTACAGATCAGGAAATCCTTGAATTGCTCGGTGATAATGAGTACTTGAGAAACACCCTTGAAAAAGATAATACAGAAACAACTGAAAAAGCATTACTAGAAATTTACGAACGCCTTCGCCCAGGTGAGCCGCCAACAGTTGAAAACGCGAAAAACCTTTTAGTGACACGCTTTTTCGATCCAAAGCGTTATGACCTGGCACATGTAGGTCGTTATAAAATGAATAAAAAACTAAACATCAAAAACCGTCTGTTCAACCAAGTGTTGGCTGAAACAATTGCTGACCCGGAAACTGGAGAAGTTCTTGCGGAAAAAGGCGATCGTCTAGAGCGTAAATTATTAGACAAATTAATCCCGCTTCTTGAAAGAGAAGAAGATAAGCTGGGAGAGAAAACCTTCAGCCCGCATGACGGTGTGTTAGATGAAGATATTGTACTGCAATCGATTCGAATTATTGATCCGACAGACCCGGAAGGTGAACGGGAGTTAACAATCATTGGAAACGGCGGTGTAGATAGAGATATTAAAAACATTACACCGGCAGACATCCTAGCATCGATCAGTTACTTCTTTAACCAATTGCATAACGTAGGCGATGTAGATGACATCGACCATTTAGGAAATCGTCGTTTGCGCTCGGTTGGCGAACTCTTACAAAACCAGTTCCGAATTGGTTTATCTCGTATGGAGCGTGTAGTGCGTGAAAGAATGTCTATTCAAGACACGTCAAGTGTCACACCGCAACAACTGATTAACATTCGTCCTGTCATTGCATCGATTAAAGAGTTCTTTGGTAGTTCACAGCTATCCCAGTTCATGGACCAAACGAACCCACTAGGAGAGCTAACGCATAAGCGCCGTCTATCTGCGCTTGGACCAGGTGGATTGACTCGTGAACGAGCAGGATTCGAAGTACGTGACGTACACTATTCTCACTACGGTCGTATGTGTCCAATCGAGACACCGGAGGGCCCGAACATTGGTCTAATCAACTCCTTGTCGAGTTATGCAAAAGTGAATAAATTTGGATTTATCGAATCCCCTTATCGTCGCGTTGACCCTGAAACCGGTCAAGTAACAGATCAAATCGATTATCTGACGGCTGATGAGCAGGATAACTATATTGTTGCACAAGCGAACGCTCCATTAGATGAGGATAATCGCTTTGTCAATGAAGAGGTAATTGCTCGTTTCCGTGAAGATAACATCGTCGTATCTCGCGAAAAGATCGATTATATGGATGTGTCGCCAAAGCAGGTTGTTTCTGCAGCGACAGCATGTATCCCATTCCTTGAGAATGATGACTCAAACCGTGCACTAATGGGAGCGAACATGCAGAAACAGGCTGTTCCATTACTTGTTCCGGAATCTCCAATTGTTGGTACGGGCATGGAGTATGTGAACGGTAAAGACTCTGGAGCTGCTGTCATTTGCCGCCATGGTGGAATTGTTGAACGTGTTGAAGCAAAAGAGGTCGTCGTTCGCCGCATTTCTGAAGTCGACGGCAAAGAAGTAGAAGGCGATACAGATACGTACAGAATGGAAAAGTTCCAGCGTACAAACCAAGGAACGTGTTATAACCAACGTCCAATCGTTACAGAGGGAGACCGCGTAACAAGAGGTGAAGTCCTTGCAGATGGACCATCCATGGAACTTGGAGAACTTGCACTTGGTCGTAACGTATTAGTAGGATTCATGACCTGGGAAGGTTATAACTATGAAGATGCGATCATCATGAGCGAGCGACTTGTAAAAGATGACGTATATACATCCATTCATATTGAAGAATTTGAACTAGAAGCTCGGGATACGAAGCTTGGTCCGGAAGAAATTACAAGAGATATTCCCAACGTCGGGGAAGAGGCACTGAAGAACCTTGATGAAGAAGGAATTATCCGAGTCGGGGCTGAAGTGAAAGACGGCGATATTCTGGTAGGTAAAGTAACCCCTAAAGGCGTTACCGAACTTTCTGCTGAAGAGCGTCTACTTCATGCTATCTTTGGAGAAAAGGCACGTGAAGTAAGAGATACATCCCTACGTGTACCACATGGAGGCGGAGGAATTATCCTTGACGTTCGAGTCTTTAACAGGGAAGACGGAGATGAGTTATCACCAGGTGTGAACCAGCTCGTTCGCGTCTACATCGTTCAGAAACGGAAGATCTCTGAAGGAGATAAAATGGCCGGTCGTCACGGTAACAAAGGTGTTATCTCGAAGATTTTACCGGAAGAAGATATGCCGTTCATGCCAGACGGAACACCGATTGATATTATGTTGAACCCGCTTGGAGTGCCATCAAGAATGAACATCGGACAAGTGTTTGAACTTCATCTTGGAATGGCTGCAAGACTACTTGGCCTTCATGTTGCATCACCAGTATTTGACGGGGCAACAGAAGAAGATGTTTACGCCACGATGGAAGAAGCTGGGATGGCACGAGATGCGAAGACCGTCCTTTATGACGGAAGAACAGGTGAACCATTTGATACCCGTGTATCTGTTGGAGTTATGTATATGCTAAAACTAGCACATATGGTTGACGACAAGCTACACGCCCGTTCAACTGGACCATATTCACTTGTTACCCAGCAGCCACTCGGAGGTAAAGCACAATTTGGTGGTCAGCGTTTCGGGGAGATGGAAGTTTGGGCTCTTGAAGCATATGGTGCTGCATACACCCTTCAAGAAATCCTAACCGTTAAATCCGACGACACGGTCGGCCGAGTGAAAACATATGAGTCGATTGTAAAAGGGCATAATGTCCCAGAACCAGGAGTTCCTGAATCATTCAAAGTATTGATAAAAGAACTTCAGAGTTTAGGACTTGATGTGAAAATGCTGAACAGCCAAGAAGATGAAATCGATATGCGTGAGTTGGAAGATGAAGAGGTTCAAGCAGCATCCAAACTCAATTTAGATATTGAAGAAAATTAAGATGTTATGACTATCTAAAATTAAACAGGAGTGAGAATTGATAATGGGCTATCAATTCTCCTTCTCTTATATAAATACAGCACACTAAATAAGGGAGGATTGCCCCTTGCTAGATGTAAATACGTTTGAATATATGAAAATTGGTTTAGCTTCCCCTGAGAAAATCCGTTCGTGGTCTTTCGGTGAAGTGAAGAAACCAGAAACAATTAACTATCGAACGCTGAAACCGGAAAAAGATGGCCTGTTCTGTGAAAGAATTTTCGGTCCGCAAAAGGACTGGGAATGTCATTGCGGAAAATACAAGCGTGTTAGATACAAAGGTGTCGTATGTGATCGCTGTGGAGTAGAAGTGACAAAAGCAAAAGTACGACGTGAAAGAATGGGGCATATTGAACTTGCTGCACCGGTATCCCACATTTGGTATTTCAAAGGAATTCCAAGCCGGATGGGATTAGTACTTGATATGTCACCACGAGCTTTAGAAGAAGTCATTTACTTTGCTGCTTATATTGTTACAGATTCAGGCAACACACCACTTGAGAAAAAACAACTATTATCCGAGAAAGAATATCGGGCGTATTATGATAAATACGGAAAATCCTTTCGGGCTGAAATGGGTGCGGAAGCAATTCGTAAGCTTCTCCAGGATATTGATTTGGATAAAGAAGTAAAAGCATTGCGTGAAGAACTAAAAACTGCTCAAGGACAACGCAGAACGAGGGCAATCAAGCGTCTTGAAGTCATGGAAGCTTTTCGTCATTCCGGAAATGAACCGGATTGGATGGTTTTAGACGTCCTACCGGTTATTCCTCCAGAAATCCGCCCAATGGTACAACTTGATGGTGGCCGCTTTGCAACATCCGACTTGAACGACTTATACCGTCGTGTAATCAACAGAAACAACCGTCTGAAAAGATTACTAGACCTCGGAGCACCAGGTATTATTGTGCAAAACGAAAAAAGAATGCTTCAAGAAGCGGTGGATGCGCTAATTGATAACGGACGTAGAGGTCGACCGGTTACTGGTCCAGGAAACCGACCATTAAAATCTCTCTCTCATATGCTGAAAGGGAAGCAAGGTCGTTTCCGTCAAAACCTGCTCGGAAAACGTGTGGACTACTCCGGACGTTCGGTTATCGTAGTTGGTCCTAATTTAAAAATGTATCAATGTGGATTACCAAGAGAAATGGCGCTTGAACTATTCAAACCGTTCATTATGAAGGAATTGGTTGATCGAGGACTTGCGCACAACATTAAATCTGCAAAACGTAAAATTGAACGGGTTCATCCGGATGTATGGGATGTACTGGAAGAAGTGATTAAGGAACATCCAGTGCTTTTAAACCGTGCACCTACCCTGCACCGTTTAGGAATCCAGGCATTTGAGCCAACACTCGTAGATGGTCGCGCAATTCACTTGCATCCGCTCGTATGTACAGCTTATAATGCTGACTTTGACGGAGACCAGATGGCTGTTCACGTTCCATTATCCGCTGAAGCTCAGGCGGAAGCGCGCCTTCTCATGCTAGCGGCACAGAATATCCTTAACCCTAAGGATGGTAAGCCTGTCGTTACTCCTTCACAGGATATGGTTTTAGGTAACTATTACCTAACACTAGAACGTGAAGGTGCAATCGGTGAAGGAAGTATTTTCAAAGACACGAGTGAAGCGCTCATGTCTTACTATAATGGAAATGTCCACCTGCATACGAGAGTCGCTGTTCAAGCGGGAAGTTTAAATAACAAGACATTTACAGAAGAGCAGAACAACCAACTATTAATTACAACCGTTGGAAAACTGATCTTCAATGAAATACTACCAGACTCTTTCCCGTATATTAATGAACCAACACGGACAAATCTGGAGCAAAAAACACCAGATAAATTCTTTGTAAAAACGGGAGCAGATGTAACAGAATTAATTAAAAACAGTGAAATTGTTAAGCCGTTTAAGAAAGGTTTCCTTGGCGATATTATCGCTGAAGTCTTTAAACGCTTTAAGATTATTGAAACATCTAAAATGCTTGACCGCATGAAGGACTTAGGTTTCAAATACTCGACAAAAGCTGGTATGACAGTAGGTATCTCAGATATCGTCGTCTTGCCGGGTAAAGAGAAGATTCTGGATGAAGCACAGGAGAAAGTCGATAAGGTACTCAAGCAGTTCCGTCGCGGGCTTGTAACAGAAGAAGAACGCTATGATCGTGTTATTGCAATCTGGACACAGGCGAAGGATTACATTCAGGAGAAACTGATGGAGTCCCTCGATAACCAGAACCCGATTTACATGATGAGTGATTCTGGAGCGAGAGGTAACGCGTCCAACTTCACACAGCTTGCTGGTATGCGTGGACTCATGGCTGACCCGTCTGGTAAGATTATTGAACTTCCAATCAAGTCTAGCTTCCGTGAAGGATTAACAGTTCTTGAATACTTCATCTCGACACACGGTGCTCGTAAAGGACTGGCGGACACGGCGCTTAAGACGGCGGACTCCGGTTACTTGACGAGACGTCTCGTGGACGTTGCGCAAGATGTTATTATCCGTGAAGAAGACTGCGGAACAGACCGTGGACTTGTCGTGAAATCCCTGGAAGATGGATCGGAAGTAATTGAACCACTATTTGACCGTTTGGTAGGACGTACAGCATTCAACGATGTTGTTCATCCGGAAAATAAAACAGTCATTGTTGGGCATAACGAAATGATTAGCGAAGACCGGGCGAAAGAAATCATTAATGCTGGTATCGAAGAAGTCACGATTCGTACTGCGTTCACATGTAATACAAAACATGGCGTTTGTCAGAAATGTTATGGACGAAATCTTGCAACGGGTTCGGATGTGGAAGTTGGAGAAGCGGTTGGTATTATCGCTGCTCAGTCCATTGGTGAACCAGGTACACAGTTAACGATGCGTACATTCCACACTGGTGGGGTTGCAGGAGATGATATTACCCAAGGTTTACCGCGTATTCAAGAATTATTTGAAGCGCGTAATCCAAAAGGGGAAGCCGCAATTACGGAAATCGCAGGTACTGTCCAAGAAATTAAAGAAACGAAAGACAAGTACGAAATTGTGATCCAAAGTCCGGTTGAGCAACGCTCCTATTCTGTGCCATATAACGCCAGAATGAAAGTGTCAGAAGGTGACCAAGTGGAAGCAGGTCAAGAACTGACAGAGGGTTCAGTTGACCCGAAAGAATTACTACGCGTAAAAGGTGTCGAAGGTGTTCAAGATTACCTATTGCGTGAAGTGCAACGGGTATACCGGATGCAAGGTGTTGAAATTGGCGATAAGCACGTCGAAGTAATGGTACGTCAAATGCTTCGTAAAATCCGTGTTATTAACGCAGGAGATACCGACGCTCTGCCAGGCGCCTTGTTAGAATTACATCAGTTCAGGGAAATTAACAAACCAGTACTTCTAAACGGTGGAAATCCTGCGATTGGAAAACCAGTCCTGTTGGGGATTACAAAAGCTTCTCTTGAAACAGATTCCTTCTTATCTGCCGCATCCTTCCAAGAAACAACACGTGTTCTTACAGATGCTGCAATTAAAGGAAAACGTGATGAGCTCCTCGGCCTGAAGGAAAACGTCATTATCGGTAAGCTTGTTCCGGCAGGTACAGGTATGCAACAATACCGCACAATTGAAGCTGGATTAGATCAGCCTGAATTAGAGGAATTCGAAGAGACGGAAGAAACTGTACAATAACCGGTCGAAAGGTTTAAGCTAAATAAGTGAAAAAATCTGGAAGCACCTGAAAATTTACAAAGAAAATATTGACTTTGAAAAGCGTCAATGTTACTATATTCAAGGTGCTTCCGATTCCACTTGTTATTTTTAGAGGATCGAAGCAAACGTTTAAGAAGTTGGTGCTTCACTATAGCAATAAAGAAAAGTTTTGGTGGATTTTCTACCAATCATTCTTTTTTACCTTAGAATGAACCACCTGGATGTGTGGTGTTACATCTCACTTCTAAATAGCACATTGCAATTATTTATAAATGAAGAGAAAGGAGGAAAATATAAAATGCCTACAATTAACCAATTAATTCGTAAAGGTCGTGTGAGCAAGCCGAAAAAGTATGACTCTCCTGCACTTAACGTAGGATACAACAGCTTTAAAAAGCAGTTCACAAAACTAAACTCCCCGCAAAAACGTGGTGTATGTACTCGTGTTGGTACACTAACTCCTAAGAAGCCGAACTCAGCATTACGTAAATATGCACGTGTTCGTTTATCTAATAATATGGAAGTTACTGCATACATCCCTGGAATTGGTCACAACTTACAAGAACACAGCGTTGTTTTACTTCGCGGTGGACGTGTAAAAGACTTGCCTGGGGTACGTTATCACGTAGTCCGCGGTGCACTTGACACTGCAGGTGTGGAAGGACGTATGCAAGGACGTTCCAAGTACGGTGCGAAAAAACCGAAAGAAAATTAATAATGCTTGAAATCAGATAGAGAAGAAAGGAGGTAGACATATGCCACGTAAAGGACCAGTACCTAAGCGCGATGTCTTACCAGATCCACTTTATAACTCAAAATTAGTTACTCGCCTCATCAACCAAATTATGGTTGACGGGAAGAGAGGTAAAGCGCAAAAGATACTTTATAAAGCATTCAACCTTGTTCAAGAGCGTACAGGACAAGATCCAATGGAAGTTTTCGAACAAGCAATGAAGAATGTAATGCCTGTACTTGAAGTGCGTGCACGTCGTGTTGGGGGATCTAACTATCAAGTACCGATTGAAGTTCGTCCAGAACGTCGTCAAGCTTTAGGTTTACGTTATCTTGTAAATTACTCCCGTCTGCGCGGTGAGAAAACAATGGAAGATAGACTTGCTAATGAAATAATCGATGCTTCTAACAACACGGGCGCAGCAGTTAGACGCCGTGAAGAAATGCATAAGATGGCAGAAGCGAACAAAGCATTCGCTCACTATCGTTGGTAAGATTAAACTAATAAAAGCACTTAATAGGAAGGAGAAGAATACATGGCTAGAGAGTTCTCCTTGGAAAAGACGCGAAATATTGGGATTATGGCACATATCGATGCTGGTAAAACCACTACAACCGAGCGTATTCTTTTCTATACAGGACGTATTCACAAACTTGGTGAAACGCACGAAGGTGCGTCACAAATGGACTGGATGGAGCAGGAGCAGGAACGTGGAATTACAATCACATCCGCTGCTACAACAGCTCAATGGAAAAACCATCGAATCAATATTATTGATACTCCAGGGCACGTGGACTTCACAGTTGAAGTTGAGCGTTCACTAAGAGTTCTTGATGGTGCGGTGACGGTTCTTGATGCACAATCTGGTGTTGAACCGCAAACGGAACAAGTATGGCGCCAAGCTACAACATATGGTGTACCAAGGATGGTATTCATTAACAAAATGGATAAAACAGGTGCTGATTTCTTATATGCAACTAAAACGTTGGTAGACCGTTTAGGTGCGAATGCACATCCAGTTCAAATGCCAATTGGTGCAGAGGACGAATTTAATGGAATCATTGACTTAATCAAAATGGAAGCTCACTTCTATAAAGATGATTTAGGTACAGTCGATGAAGCAACCGAAATCCCTGCTGAGTTAAAAGACCAGGCTGAAGAGCTTCGTGCAGAATTAATCGAAGCTGTTGCTGAAACAGACGAAGATTTAATGATGAAATATCTTGAAGGTGAAGAGATCACAGAAGATGAATTGAAAAAAGCAATTCGTCAAGCTACTCTATCCGTAGATTTCTACCCGGTATTCTGTGGTTCTGCATTCAAGAACAAAGGTGTACAATTACTTCTTGATGGTGTAATTGACTACCTTCCAGCTCCAACAGATGTTGCTGCAATCGAAGGTATCGTTCCAGGATCAGAAGAAGAAGTTACACGTGAATCAGATGACAATGCACCATTTGCTGCGTTGGCATTTAAAGTAATGACTGACCCGTTCGTTGGTAAATTGACATTCTTCCGTGTTTACTCTGGGATGTTAGAGTCCGGTTCCTACGTGAAAAACACAGTGAAAGACAAACGTGAACGTGTTGGTCGTATCCTTCAGATGCACGCTAACTCCCGTGAGGAAATTTCTGTTGCTTACGCTGGAGAAATTGCCGCAGCAGTTGGACTAAAAGACACTGCAACTGGGGATACGCTTTGCGATGAAAAAAACCCAGTTATCTTAGAGTCTATGGAATTCCCTGAGCCGGTAATCCAGGTAGCAATTGAGCCGAAGACGAAAGCAGACCAAGATAAGATGGGGACAGCGCTAGCGAAACTTGCTGAAGAGGATCCGACATTCAAGACGGAAACAAACTCGGAAACTGGTCAAACGATCATCTCGGGAATGGGTGAACTTCACCTTGACGTTATTGTTGACCGTTTGAAACGTGAGTTCAAAGTAGAGGCTAACGTTGGTGCACCACAAGTTGCTTACCGTGAAACATTCCGTACACCTGCGGAAGTAGAAGGTAAATTCATTCGTCAATCTGGTGGACGTGGACAATACGGACACGTTTGGATTAAGTTTGAGCCGAATGATGAAGGTGCTGGATTTGAATTCAAAAACGCTATTGTTGGTGGGGTTGTTCCTCGTGAGTATATCCCATCTGTTGAGCAAGGTATCGAAGAAGCACTTGAAACTGGTGTATTAGCTGGATATCCATTAATCGATGTGAAGGCAACACTATATGATGGTAGCTATCACGATGTTGACTCTAACGAAATGGCGTTTAAGATTGCAGCTTCAATGGCATTAAAAGCAGCGAAGAACAAATGTAATCCAGTTCTGCTTGAGCCGATGATGTATGTTGAAATTGTTATTCCAGAGGAATACATGGGAGACATCATGGGTGACGTAACTTCCCGTCGTGGACGTATTGAAGGAATGGAAGCTCGCGATAACGCACAGCTTGTTAAAGCGTACGTGCCACTCTCTGAAATGTTTGGTTACGCAACAGCTCTACGTTCTAATACTCAAGGTCGGGGTACGTATACAATGACATTCGATCATTATGAAGAAGTACCGAAGAGCATCTCTCAAGAAATTATTGAGAAAAACGCTGGACAATAATTGATTTTTTTACGGAACTAACGTATAACAATTAGTGAGGACTAGAGAATAATCTATCTTAATTATTCCTTAGTTAGCATAAAAAATATAATTACTTTTATTTAATTAAAGGAGGAACTATAAAATGGCTAAAGAAAAATTCGACCGCTCCAAACAGCACGTTAACGTTGGAACTCTTGGACACGTTGACCATGGTAAAACTACACTAACTGCTGCAATTACAACTGTAATGGCAAAAGTAAACGGTGATGGTGACGCAAGAGGTTACGACCAAATCGACAACGCACCAGAAGAAAAAGAACGTGGTATTACAATCGCTACTTCTCACGTAGAATACGAAACTGAAACTCGTCACTACGCACACGTTGACTGCCCAGGACACGCAGACTACGTTAAGAACATGATCACAGGTGCTGCACAAATGGACGGTGCTATTCTAGTAGTATCTGCTGCTGATGGCCCAATGCCACAAACTCGTGAGCACATCCTACTTTCTCGTAACGTTGGAGTGCCTGCATTCGTAGTATTCCTAAACAAAGTTGACATGGTTGACGACGAAGAATTACTTGAATTAGTAGAAATGGAAGTTCGTGACCTATTAACAGAATACGACTTCCCAGGTGACGATGTACCAGTTATCGCTGGTTCTGCTCTTAAAGCACTTGAAGGTGTTGCAGAGTACGAAGAGAAAATCGTTGAACTAATGAAAGCTGTTGACGAATATGTTCCAACTCCAGAACGCGACACAGACAAACCATTCATGATGCCTGTAGAGGACGTATTCTCTATTACAGGTCGTGGTACAGTAGCAACTGGCCGTGTTGAGCGTGGAGAAGTTAAAGTTGGAGATGAAGTTGAAATCATCGGTCTTAACGAAGCTCCAAGTAAAACAACTGTTACAGGTGTTGAAATGTTCCGTAAGCTTCTTGATTATGCAGAAGCAGGAGACAACATCGGTGCATTGCTTCGTGGGGTAGCTCGTGAAGACATTAGCCGTGGTCAGGTTCTTGCTAAGCCAGGATCAATTACACCACATACAAACTTCAAAGCTGAAGTTTATGTTCTATCAAAAGAAGAAGGTGGACGTCATACTCCATTCTTCGGTAACTACCGCCCACAGTTCTACTTCCGTACAACAGACGTAACTGGCGTTGTTCAACTACCAGAAGGCGTTGAAATGGTAATGCCTGGTGACAACGTTGAAATGAGCGTAGAACTTATTTCACCAATCGCGATTGAAGACGGAACTCGTTTCTCTATCCGTGAAGGTGGACGTACAGTAGGTTCTGGCGTAGTTACAGAAATCACTAAATAAGTCTAAACCTATAAAAAAACAGGCAACTAGATTAGTTGCCTGTTTTTTTATGTAGGTAAATCAGCAAGATGCATTTCTTTTCAGGGTCTGCAGTCCCGATGCCTCTCGCTTTTTCTTTTCGCGGGCGTTCTGTGGCAACGTCTGCATTAGCATGTCCTGTGCGCTGAGGATCATCAGCTGCCCGCAGAAAGCGAAAGTGTATGAGAGCGGTGGAGCTTGATAGAAGCGACTATCTTAGAGAAATATGCTTTAAACCGTTTATATTTCTCTAAAAAGAAGGGTTATTATCATCTATATGCTCGCAATTTTAAAAAATATGCATTTCCCTTGAAAAAACTTGCGAAAAACCTTGATAAAGTCTTGCAATTCAACGGAAACCTGCGTATAATATATAGATGTGCAATCGAATCGTGAGTAATAAAAAGGATTGCTTTGACAGACATTTATGTGTATAATGTTAATGTTGGTCAAAAAAAGGCGATGAAGTGAAAGGTTGTTGGCACACCCGGCCGCTTTGCCATGGCGCTGTGCTGAGAAATTTTCATGGAGTATGTCTATATTAATATGGGCGAAGGAGGGAAAATAATGGCAAAAGAGAAAATCAGAATTCGTTTGAAAGCTTATGATCACAGTATCTTAGATCAGTCAGCATTGAAGATTGTTGAAACGGCAAAACGTTCGGGAGCAAACGTGTCCGGACCGATTCCATTACCGACAGAGAGAAACGTATTTACCGTATTACGTGCGGTTCATAAATATAAGGATTCTCGTGAGCAATTCGAAATGCGTACTCATAAGCGTTTGATCGATATTGTGAACCCAACACCAAAAACAGTAGACTCATTGATGAGATTAGATCTACCATCTGGTGTTGATATTGAAATTAAATTATAATTTAAGTTTTTATAGGAGGTGTAACGGATGACGAAAGGAATCTTAGGTCGTAAAATCGGCATGACTCAGTTATTCTCTGAAGCTGGTGAATTAATCCCTGTAACAGTTATTCAAGCTGAGCCAAACGTCGTATTACAAAAAAGAACAGAAGAGAATGACGGATATACTGCCATTCAATTAGGTTTTGCAGACAAGAAAGAATCACGTGCGAGTAAAGCGGAAAAAGGTCATGCTGAAAAAGCGAGTACCAATCCTAAGCGCTACGTTCGTGAAATCCGTACTGCTAATATCGATGACTATGAAGTAGGTCAGGAAATTAGCGTTAGTACTTTTGAAGCCGGAGAAAAGATTGATGTAACAGGAACTTCTAAAGGTAAAGGATTCCAAGGTAACATTAAGCGCCACAATCAAGCTCGTGGTCTAATGAGTCACGGATCCCGCTACCACAGAGGTCCAGGTGCAATGGCTATGGCGGCAGACCCATCAAGAGTATTCAAAGGTAAAAAATTGCCAGGACAAATGGGTCGCGAACAAGTGACAATTCAAAACCTTGAAGTAGTAAGTGTGGATGAAGAAAGAAACCTACTACTAGTTAAAGGAAATGTTCCAGGCGCGAAAAAATCTTACGTTAAAATTACAAGTTCAATAAAAGGAAATTAATCATTAGAAGAAGGGAGGATTTGTCATGCCAAAAGTAACATTGTTTAAACAAGATGGAAGTAATGCAGGAGAAGTAGAATTAAACGAAGCAGTTTTCGGCATTGAACCTAACGAACACGTGTTACACGAAGCAGTTGTTATGCAACGCGCATCAGTTCGCCAAGGTACACACGCTGTTAAAAACCGTTCTGCAGTAAGCGGTGGTGGTCGTAAACCGTGGCGTCAAAAAGGAACTGGACGTGCGCGTCAAGGATCCATTCGTTCACCACAATGGGTTGGCGGTGGCGTAGTATTCGGACCTACACCACGCAGCTACAGCTACAAGCTGCCAAAGAAAGTTCGTCGCTTAGCTCTTAAATCCGCTTTAGCTTCTAAAGTAAAAGAAGAAGGCATCTTTGTTTTAGAGTCACTTGCAATTGAGACACCAAAAACAAAAGAAGTCATTAATTTACTAGATGCATTAAAAGTAGATGACAAAGCATTAATCGTGACTGCTGATAGAGAAGAAACTATCGTTCGTTCAGCAAACAACCTTCAAGCAGTTAAAGTACTTACTGTAGAAGAATTGAATGTTCTCGATTTAATAACGTATGACAAGTTAGTTATTACGAAGGAAGCGGTCGAAAAAGCAGGGGAGGTGCTTGCATAATGAGAGATCCACGTGATATTATAAAGCGCCCTGTCATTACAGAACACAGTGCTGATTTAATGGCAGATAAGAAATATACTTTTGAAGTAGACCCTAAAGCGAACAAGACAGAAATTAAAGACGCAGTAGAACTTATCTTCGGCGTTAAAGTAGAGAAAGTAAATACGCTTAACCTTAAAGGTAAACTTAAGAGAATGGGCCAATATAGCGGGTACCGTTCAGATCGCAAAAAAGCTATCGTAGAGCTTTCGGAAGACAGTAAAGAACTGGACTTCTTTGAAGGCTAAAAATCATTTAGGTGAAGGAGGGAAAAAAGATGGCGATTAAGAAGTTTAAACCAACTTCAAATGGTAGACGTAATATGTCTGTATCATCATTCACAGAAATCACTACGGATACCCCAGAAAAAACCTTGTTAGCTCCACTCAACAAACGAGCTGGACGTAACAACCAAGGAAGAATTACTGTTCGTCATCAAGGCGGCGGTCACAAGCGTCAATACCGTCTTATCGATTTCAAACGTGACAAAGATGGAATACCAGGACGCGTTGCTACAGTTGAATACGACCCGAACCGCACAGCAAACATTGCATTAGTTCATTATGCAGATGGAGAAAAACGTTATATCCTAGCTCCAAAAGGAATTCAAGTAGGTCAAGTAGTTGAATCAGGTGCTGAGGCTGATATTAAAACAGGTAACGCTCTCCCGCTTGAAAATATTCCGGTAGGAACGATTATCCATAACGTAGAATTAAAACCAGGTCGTGGCGGTCAATTAGCTCGTTCAGCTGGTGCAGAAGCACAAATCTTAGGTCGCGAAGGTAAATACACACTCGTTCGTTTGGCATCAGGAGAAGTTCGTTTAGTGTTAAGCACATGCCGTGCAACAATTGGTCAGGTTGGAAACATTGAACATGAACTAATCCGTGTTGGTAAAGCAGGACGTTCTCGTTGGTTAGGCAAGCGCCCAGCAGTTCGCGGATCTGTTATGAACCCGAATGATCACCCGCACGGTGGAGGAGAAGGTCGTTCACCAATCGGTATGCCGTCACCATTATCACCATGGGGCAAACCAACACTTGGTTACAAGACACGCAAACGCAACAAGCCGTCTAATAAGTATATCGTTCGTAAACGTAAAAAATAAATGAATAGGACGGGAGACGAATAACCCCGTCTCTAAGCTCTGGAAGGAGGTTTATCCATGGGTCGTAGTTTGAAAAAAGGACCTTTCGCAGATGACCATCTATTGAAAAAGGTGGATGAAATGAACGAGAGTGACAAGAAACAACTGATTAGAACTTGGTCTCGCCGTTCTACAATCTTCCCATCCTTTGTTGGTCACACAATTGCAGTATATGATGGACGCAAACATGTTCCGGTCTATATAACAGAAGATATGGTTGGACATAAATTAGGTGAATTCGCGCCAACTCGTTCATTCAGAGGACACTCTGGTGACGATAAGAAAACAAATCGCTAATTTGAGAGGAGGCTACTTCGCATGCAAGCAAAAGCTGTTGCAAAAACGGTTCGTATCGCTCCTCGTAAGGTACGTTTAGTCGTTGATTTAATTCGAGGAAAAGATGTTGGTGAAGCAATCGCAATCTTAAAGAACACACCTCGCAGTGCTTCCCCAGTCGTAGAGAAAGTGTTGAACTCTGCAGTCGCAAACGCAGAACACAACTACGAAATGGATACAGACAACCTGGTTGTTTCCGAAGCATATGTAAATGAAGGTGTTACATTGAAACGTTTCCGTCCACGTGCTCAAGGACGTGCAAGTCAAATTAATAAACGCACAAGCCACATTACAGTTGTGGTAACTGAAAAGAAGGAGGGGTAGTTAGTGGGTCAAAAAGTAAATCCAACGGGTCTTCGCGTAGGAATCATTAAAGACTGGGAGTCAAGATGGTACGCTGATAAAGACTATGCAGACTTACTACATGAGGATATTAAAATTAGAGAATTCCTTGATAACCGCTTAAAGATTGCTGCTGTTTCTTCTGTCGAGATTGAACGTGCAGCAAACCGAGTGAACATTACGATTCACACTGGTAAGCCAGGAATGGTAATTGGTAAGGGCGGTTCAGAAGTTGAAGCTCTACGTAAAGAATTAAATAAATTAACTGGTAAGAGAGTTCACATCAACATTGTGGAAATTAAAAAGGTTGATCTTGATGCGAAACTAGTTGCTGAGAGCATCGCGCGTCAATTAGAAAACCGTATCTCATTCCGTCGTGCGCAGAAGCAAGCTATTCAACGTACAATGCGTGCTGGTGCACAAGGAATTAAAACTCAAGTATCTGGACGTCTCGGCGGTGCGGACATCGCTCGTGCAGAACATTACAGTGAAGGAACAGTACCACTACACACATTACGTGCTGATATTGATTATGCTCACGCTGAAGCTGATACAACGTACGGTAAGCTTGGCGTTAAAGTGTGGATTTATCGTGGGGAAGTCCTTCCAACTAAAAAAGAAAACTAAGGAAGGGGGCACTTTGTATGTTAATGCCTAAACGTGTAAAATATCGTAAACAACACCGTGGTAAAATGAGAGGCCAAGCAAAAGGCGGTACAGCAGTCTCATTTGGAGAATACGGTCTACAAGCTACAGAAGCTAGCTGGATTACAAGTCGTCAGATTGAAGCTGCCCGTATTGCAATGACACGTTACATGAAACGTGGCGGAAAAGTATGGATTAAAATTTTCCCGGATAAACCTTATACATCAAAACCATTAGAAGTACGTATGGGTTCCGGTAAAGGTGCTCCAGAAGGCTGGGTAGCAGTAGTAAAACCAGGGAAAATTTTGTTTGAAATCGCAGGAGTGAATGAAGAAGTAGCACGCGAAGCTTTACGTCTTGCTTCTCACAAATTGCCGATTAAAACGAAATTTGTAAAACGTGAAGAAATTGGTGGTGAAAGCAATGAAGGCTAAAGAAATAAGAGAATTAACCACTGCCGAAATTGATGAAAAGGTAAAATCACTAAAAGAAGAATTATTTAATTTACGCTTCCAGCTTGCTACAGGTCAGTTGGAAAACACTGCACGTATTCGTGAAGTACGTAAATCAATTGCTCGTTTAAAAACCGTTGCACGTCAACGTGAATTAACCGCAAATAACTGACTTGAAGAGAGGAGGTTTAATCAAGTATGTCTGAACGTAACAATCGTAAAGTATACACAGGCCGCGTTGTTTCTGACAAAATGGACAAAACCATTACTGTATTAGTTGAAACGTATAAAGTTCATAAATTATATGGTAAACGTGTAAAGTATTCCAAAAAGCTCAAAGTACATGATGAAAACAACCAAGCGAAGACTGGTGACATCGTGCGCATTATGGAGACACGTCCACTCTCAGCTACAAAACGTTTCCGCCTAGTGGAAATCATAGAAGAAGCGATCATTATCTAATTTAAGTTGATTCGGAACAGATCCGAAGGGAGGTAACAGTGTTATGATACAACAAGAAAGTCGTTTGAAAGTTGCAGATAACTCTGGTGCTCGTGAACTACAGACAATTAAAGTTTTAGGCGGATCAGGCCGTAAGACTGCGAATATTGGTGATGTAGTAGTTTGCTCAGTGAAAAAAGCAACACCAGGAGGCGTTGTCAAAAAAGGTGACGTCGTTAAAGCAGTTATCGTTCGCTCTAAATCTGGTGCGCGTCGTATAGATGGTTCATATATTCGTTTTGATGAAAATGCTGCAGTAATTGTCCGTGATGACCAAAGCCCAAGAGGTACTCGTATCTTCGGCCCGGTTGCACGTGAATTACGTGATGCTAAATTCATGAAAATCGTATCTCTTGCTCCAGAAGTATTATAAGTGAATCTTTCGTTACTAAGGAGGTGCGTCAAGCATGCATGTAAAAAAAGGTGATAAAGTAAAAGTATTATCCGGAAAAGACCGCGGCAAAGAAGGTACAATTCTTGAAGTGTATCCAAAGAAAGACCGTGTACTTGTCGAAGGAGTTAACATGGTACAGAAACACGCGAAACCTTCTCAAGAAAACCCACAAGGCGGTATTCTAAACCAAGAAGCTGCAATTCACGTGTCCAACGTACTACCAATTGACCCTAAATCCGGTGAGCCAACTCGTGTTGGTTATGAAGTTCGTGACGGAAAGAAAGTAAGAATCGCTAAGAAATCCGGAGAAGCGTTAGATAAATAAGTTTCTAGTTGAAAGGAGGGCGCCAAGATGAACCAATTAAAAGAAAAGTTTCAAGATGAAGTTACACCATCTTTAATGAATAAATTTAACTATAAATCTGTTATGCAAGTACCAAAAATCGAAAAGATCGTAATCAACATGGGTGTTGGTGACGCGGTACAAAACTCAAAAGCATTGGATAGTGCTGTCGAAGAACTATCATTAATCTCTGGTCAGAAACCACTAATCACTCGTGCGAAGAAATCAATTGCTGGTTTCCGTCTACGTGAAGGAATGCCGATCGGCGCAAAGGTAACCCTTCGTGGTGAGCGCATGTATGAGTTCCTACAAAAGCTAATTGCAGTATCACTTCCACGTGTACGTGACTTCCGTGGTATTTCCAAAAATGCTTTTGATGGACGTGGAAACTACACACTAGGTGTGAAAGAACAACTCATTTTCCCGGAGATTAACTACGATAAGGTAAATAAAGTACGCGGACTGGATATCGTTATTGTAACAACAGCTGATACAGACGAAGAAGCTCGTGAACTATTATCTGAGTTAGGCATGCCTTTCCAAAAATAAGTTCCAAGCAATAAGGAGGGAAAATAGTGGCTAAAAAATCAATGATTGCAAAACAAAAACGTAAACAGAAGTATAAAGTTCAAGAGTATACACGCTGTGAGCGTTGTGGCCGTCCACATTCTGTAATTCGTAAATTTAAACTTTGCCGTATTTGTTTCCGCGAACTTGCCTATAAAGGTCAAATTCCTGGTGTCAAAAAAGCAAGCTGGTAAACCCCAATTTGGGAAGGAGGTAATGATGAATGGTAATGACAGATCCAATCGCAGATATGCTTACTCGCATTCGAAATGCGGTTACAGTAAAACATGAAAAATTGGAGCTTCCTGCTTCAAAGATCAAAAGAGAAATCGCTGATATCCTGAAACGTGAAGGTTTCGTTAAGGACTATGAATATATTGAAGACAACAAACAAGGTGTACTGCGTATTTTCCTGAAATACGGTGCGAACGAAGAGAAAGTAATTACAGGAATCAAACGTATCAGTAAACCAGGTTTACGTGTCTACGCGAAAGCTGATGAAGTACCACGAGTGTTGAACGGATTAGGTATTGCAATCGTGTCTACTTCACAAGGTGTACTATCGGATAAAGAAGCCCGCAGCCAACAAATCGGTGGCGAAGTGCTTGCATACGTCTGGTAATATTTTTTAACCCAAGGAGGTGCAGAAAATGTCTCGTATAGGATTAAAGCCGATTGAAATCCCAGAAGGGGTAGAAGTGAAGCTCGATGGTAACAAGGTATCCGTTAAAGGACCTAAAGGAGAGCTTTCAAAAGAAATTCATCAAGATATTGTTGTGAAATTGGAAGATAACGTCTTAACATTAGAACGTTCAAGCGACCTTAAAGAGCATCGCTCCCTACACGGAACGAGCCGTACGATGATTGCGAACATGGTTGAAGGTGTGACAAAAGGATTCGAAAAATCACTTGAAATCACTGGTGTTGGTTACCGTGCACAAATGCAGGGCAATAAACTAGTAGTTAACGCAGGTTATTCCCATCCGGTAGAAATCGACGCTATTGATGGAATTGAAATTGAGGTTCCTAAAAACACAGAGTTAACCGTAAAAGGTATCGATAAAGAATTAGTTGGAGCAGTTGCAGCGAACATTCGTGCAATCCGTCCGCCAGAGCCATACAAAGGCAAAGGAATTCGTTATGTTGGCGAATACGTACGCCGTAAAGAAGGTAAGACTGCTAAGTAAGATTAGTTAGGTGAGGAAGGAGTGACCTTGATGATCACAAAACCAGCTAGAAATGAAATGCGGAAAAAGAGACATGCACGTGTACGCAGAGACGTAATTGGTACTGCTGAACGTCCACGTCTGAACGTATTCCGCTCTAATAAACATATCTATGCACAGTTAATCGATGACGAAAATCGTGTTACAGTTTCCAGCGCATCTACTGTTGATAAAGAATTGAACATCTCAGAAGGTGGTAACATAGAAGCTGCGAAACAGGTAGGAGAGGCTGTTGCAAAACGCGCAATTGAAAAAGGTGTCAAAACTGTAGTATTCGACCGTGGAGGCTATTTATATCACGGACGCGTTAAAGCATTAGCTGAGGCTGCTAGAGAAGCAGGTCTCGAATTTTAATCGACAAAGGAGGTTACCATTTTAATGAATAATCAAATCGATGCGAACAAATTAGATTTAGAAGAACGTGTTGTATCCATCAACCGCGTTTCTAAAGTTGTTAAAGGTGGACGCCGCATGCGTTTTGCTGCATTGGTTGTAGTTGGCGACAAGAACGGCCATGTCGGTTTCGGTACTGGTAAAGCTCAAGAAGTACCAGAAGCAATCAAGAAAGCAGTAGACAACGCGAAGAAGAACTTAATTCGTGTACCATTTGTAGGTACTACAATCCCACACGAAATTATTGGACGTTTTGGTTCTGGTAACGTAATGATGAAACCAGCTACTGAAGGTACTGGAGTTATCTCCGGTGGACCAGCCCGTGCGGTTTTAGAGCTTGCAGGTGTAGGGGATATTCTTACAAAGTCACACGGAGCAAGTACTCCAATTAATGTGATCCGTGCAACAATCAATGGGTTAGAAAATCTGAAAACAGCAGAAGAAGTAGCGAAACTACGTGGAAAGTCTGTTGAAGAACTGTTAGGATAAGGAGGGAAACAATATGTCTAACAAATTAGAAATCACCCTCAAACGCAGTGTTATTGGCGGTACTGAAGTACAACGCAGAACTGTTGAAGCACTCGGTTTAAAGAAAATCCGTCAAACAGTGGTACTTGAAGACACACCAGTAACCCGTGGTATGATTAATAGAGTATCCCACTTATTAGACGTGAATGAAGCGTAAGAAATACTAGAGATAAGGAGGTGCTCCGATGAAACTTCATGAATTAAAAGCAAACGAAGGTACTCGTAAAGAAAGAAACCGTGTTGGACGCGGAATGTCTTCCGGGAACGGTAAAACTTCCGGCCGTGGACAGAAAGGGCAAAAAGCTCGTTCCGGCGGTCGTACACGTCCAGGATTTGAGGGTGGACAAACACCTTTATTCCAACGTTTACCTAAACGAGGCTTTACGAATATTAACCGTAAAGATTATACAATTGTAAACTTAGATAAATTAAATCAATTTGAAGAAGGCACTGAAGTTACACCAGAGCTATTACTTGAAGATGGTGTCGTGAGTAAGTTAAATGCAGGTATCAAAGTACTTGGTAATGGCACGATTGATAAGAAGCTCACAGTAAAAGCTCATAAGTTTTCTCAAGCTGCAAAAGAAGCGATTGAGGCTGCGGGCGGTAAAACTGAGGTGATCTAATGTTTCGCACAATCTCCAATTTCTGGCGTGTCGCTGACATTAGACGGAAAATACTATTCACGCTAGCCATGCTTGTTATTTTCCGTCTTGGCACATTTATTCCTGTACCATTCACAGATAGGACAGCACTTGGTTTTATGACAGAGCAACAAAACGTATTCGGATTTCTTAATACGTTCGGTGGAGGGGCATTACAGAACTTCTCCATATTCGCTATGGGGATTATGCCTTATATCACGGCATCCATCATAATGCAGCTTTTGCAAATGGATGTTGTCCCGAAATTTACAGAGTGGAAGAAACAAGGAGAAATGGGCCGTAAGAAAATTGCTCAAGTCACGCGCTATGGTACAATTGGGCTTGCGTTTATTCAAGGAATAGTCATGTCAATTGGGTTTAATGCAATGGCAGGCGGCTTACTAATCCAAGATCCGGGCTTTGGGAAATTCTTGATAATAGCTGTGACATTAACAGCAGGAACAGCCTTCCTTATGTGGTTAGGTGAACAAATTACTGCTCATGGAGTAGGGAATGGAATTTCCATTATCATCTTTGCAGGAATTGTTGCTGCTGTACCAAATGGAGTTAGTCAACTATTCAGCCAGTATTTCGTAAATGCCGGGGATGAACTATTCATCAACATTATTATCGTAGCCATTATTGTACTTGTTATTATCGCAGTAACTGTTGGTGTAATCTACGTCAACCAGGCACTGAGAAAAATTCCAGTACAATACGCAAAACGCCTCGTTAACCGTTCACCGGTTGGAGGGCAATCCACTCATCTACCGATTAAAGTAAATGCTGCCGGGGTAATTCCGGTCATCTTTGCAGTTGCTTTCATGGTAGCTCCAACGACAATCGCTGGTTTTTATGAGGGAAATTCTTTTGCAGATACGATTATGATGATCTTTGATTATACACAACCGATCGGAATGGTTATCTATACAGCGTTAATTATCGCATTCACCTATTTCTATACATTTGTTCAGGTGAATCCGGAACAAATGGCAGAGAATCTGCAGAAACAAGGTGGGTATATTCCGGGTATCCGTCCAGGACACAACACGGAAAACTATTTATCACGCGTATTGAAACGCCTAACATTTGTAGGAGCGCTTTTCTTGGCTGCTGTTTCCATACTGCCTATTATATTAGGAAGTCTTGCGAACTTACCACAATCCGTACAAATCGGCGGAACAAGCTTACTAATTGTTGTAGGGGTTGCATTAACAACTATGAAGCAACTTGAAGGCCAGCTAGTGAAACGTCACTACAAAGGTTTTATCAAGTAATTTCCTGCCGACATTGAAGAAGCGAGGGGAAACGATTGAATTTGATTTTAATGGGTCTACCTGGTGCTGGTAAAGGTACTCAGGCAGAGAAAATAAATGAAAAATATAACATCCCTCATATTTCTACAGGGGATATGTTCCGAGCAGCAATTAAAGAAGGTACAGACCTGGGAAAAAAAGCTAAAGAATATATGGATCAAGGAGCACTTGTTCCAGATGAAGTAACGACTGGAATCGTGAGAGAACGTCTAATGAAAGACGACTGTAAAGACGGCTTTCTTCTGGATGGATTTCCAAGAACGATTGCTCAGGCGGAAAGCTTGGAAAAGATTCTCTCCGAATTAAATGAAACCATTGATTTCGTGTTACACGTAGATGTTCCAGCAGAAAACTTAGTGGAGCGTTTATCTGGCAGGCGGATTTGTCCAACTTGTGGAACAGCTTATCATGTGAAATTCAATCCTCCGAAAGAGGAAGGGATTTGTGATAAAGATGGTTCAGCATTAATCCAGCGTGATGATGACAAACCAGAAACGGTGAAGAATCGCTTAGCTGTAAACCTCGAACAAATGCAACCATTACTCGATTTCTATGAGAATAAAGGCTATCTTGCTCGAGTAAATGGAGATCAAGACATTGAGATTGTTTTCCAGGAAGTTCAGGAAATACTGGATAACAAAGCGTAACAGAGGATGACCGGATTAGGTGCAATTCTGGCCTTCTGACGTTATAATGAAGGGCGTAGTAACTTACAGATAGCTATAACTTTAAAAGCTCATCTGAAAGCTTAAAACGTAACGTACACAGATCCCGGAAACTGCGGGTTAAAAAGGTACATTAATATTAGCGGATGGAGTAAATCGAAGCAGATGCAGCTTGAGGTAACTAATTATTACTAGGGCTCGACAGCTTTTCTCCACATATCCCAATAGCCTTCTAGAAACTGATCATGTCACAATTGGGAAATTGCGATTTACCATCCTGACGAGTACTTGGGCTTGTGACTGATTTAAAGGAAGGAGATCAAACGAATGGCAAAAGATGATGTTATTGAAGTAGAAGGTACTGTAACGGAAACACTGCCGAACGCAATGTTTCATGTCGAACTCGAAAACGGTCATACTGTTTTAGCGCATGTATCTGGAAAGATTCGTATGCACTATATCCGAATTTTACCAGGTGACAAGGTTACAGTTGAACTTTCTCCGTATGATTTAACAAGAGGTCGAATTACGTACCGTTATAAATAATGCTCCGATCTTAAAGGAGGTAATAAGGATGAAAGTAAGAGCATCTGTAAAACCAATTTGCGAAAAATGTAAAGTAATTAAGCGAAAAGGTAAAGTAATGGTGATTTGCGAAAATCCAAAACACAAACAAAAACAAGGTTAATATAGGAGGTGCATGATCTTGGCACGTATTTCAGGTATTGATATTCCACGTGATAAACGAGTCGTTATTTCATTAACGTACATCTTTGGAATTGGTAAAACGACTGCAAAACAAATCCTTAAAGAGGCAAACGTTTCTGAAGATACTCGTGTACGCGATCTAACAGAAGACGAACTCGGACGTATTCGACGAGCTGTAGAGTCTGTTACGATTGAAGGGGACCTACGTCGTGAAGTATCCCTCAACATTAAGCGTCTGATTGAAATTGGATCTTACAGAGGTGTACGTCACCGTCGCGGTTTACCGGTTCGTGGACAAAAGACAAAGAACAACTCTCGTACGCGTAAAGGCCCACGTAAAACAATGGCTAACAAGAAACAGTAATAATTGAAAGGAGGCACATTTTAGATGGCTCGTAATACAAACACACGCAAACGCCGTGTCAGAAAACAAGTAGAAACTGGTATTGCACATATCCGTTCTACATTTAACAACACAATTGTAACGATTACTGATGAAAAAGGAAATGCTGTATCTTGGAGCTCTGCAGGTGCACTAGGTTTCAAAGGTTCACGTAAATCTACTCCTTTTGCAGCTCAAATGGCAGCTGAAACTGCAGCTAAAACAGCAGTTGAAAATGGTATGAAAAGTCTCGAAGTAACCGTTAAAGGACCAGGAGCAGGACGTGAAGCAGCAATTCGTTCCCTTCAGGCAGCAGGCCTAGAAGTAACGGCAATTGTTGACGTAACACCGGTTCCTCATAATGGTTGTCGCCCACCAAAACGTCGTCGTGTATAATTCACTGTAGTTCGGTTATTTAAGGGCTGATTCGTTAGCTTTTTGGATAACATCGTATAGATTTTGTCACCCTGTCTATACTGGGTTATAATGGTAAAATTATACTCTGCACGTTTTATTAACGATAGATAGGTATGTACAAAGGAAAGACAGGTAGTGCAAGATTGCACGGGCTGCCTACTTGAGGAATTTCGGTTAGACGATCTGTGTCTAGCCGGGGTTTTGACGTTTTTAAGGAGGGTTTTATTGAATGATTGAAATTGAGAAACCAAAGATTGAAACGGTTGAAATTAGTGATGATGCTACATTTGGAAAATTCGTAGTTGAACCTCTTGAGCGTGGATATGGTGCCACTCTTGGAAACTCCTTGCGTCGTATTTTGCTGTCCTCACTTCCGGGTGCTGCTATTACTTCAGTTCAGATTGACGGAGCATTGCATGAATTTTCCACGGTTGATGGCGTGGTTGAGGATGTAACAACGATCATTTTGAATTTAAAAAAGCTCGCACTTAAAATCTACTCTGATGAACCAAAAACATTAGAATTAGATATCCAGGGTAAAGCTAATGTGACTGCTGCAGATTTAACTTATGACAGTGATGTCGAAGTAATGAATCCAGATCTTCACATTGCAACGGTTAACGGTAAAGGTCGCTTGTATATGAAGATGACTGCTGAACGCGGTCGCGGCTATCGCCCGGCTGAGGAAAATAAACATGAAGAACAACCAATTGGAGTCATTCCGGTAGATTCGATTTTCACACCAGTAGAACGTGTAACCTACCAAGTGGAAAATACACGTGTTGGGCAAGTTGTAGACTTTGATAAATTAACATTCGAAGTTTCAACAGACGGAAGTATCCGCCCGGAAGAAGCTATTTCTTTAGGTGCAAAGATTATTTCTGAACATCTGAACATCTTTATCGGACTGACAGATGAAGCTCAGAATGTCGAAATCATGGTTGAAAAAGAAGAAGACCAAAAAGAAAAAGTAATGGAAATGACGATTGAAGAACTTGATCTTTCTGTAAGATCATATAACTGCTTGAAGCGTGCTGGGATCAATACTGTTCAGGAACTAACAACGAAGACTGAAGAGGACATGATGAAAGTACGTAACTTAGGTCGTAAATCATTAGATGAAGTAAAACAAAAGCTTGCTGATCTTAGTTTAGGTTTACGAAATGACGATTAAAGCAGTCACCTTGAGATTTTGGAAAAAGGAGGGATAGTCCATGACTAGAAAGTTAGGACGTACCACAGATCATCGTATGGCACTACTTCGTAACCTTGCATCTGATTTAATTATTCATGAACGCCTGGAAGTAACAGAAGCAAAAGCGAAAGAGCTTAGATCTGTAGTGGATAAAATGATTACACTCGGAAAACGTGGCGATCTTCATGCACGTCGCCAGGCAGCAGCTTTTCTTTACAATAAAGAAACTGCAGAAGACAACTCAGTAATTCAAAAGCTTTTCGATGATGTTGCAAAACGTTATGAAGACAGACAAGGCGGCTATACGCGCGTACTTAAACTAGGTGAGCGCCAAGGTGATGGAGCGCCCATGGCAATCATTGAATTAGTTTAATCAAAAAACGGCAAGGGCAGGACGATATCTCTCCACAGAGGTGAATCCAAGCCCTTTTTTGTTTTATACTCAACTTCATCAAGAATTCCCAGTCAATGAAGTCTGTGACGTTTTCATTCAGCGTAAGTGCAACGTTCTCTGGAGGTCCGCAGTCCAGACACCCCTCGCTTTCCGCGGGCGGCTGGTGAGCCTCCTCGTGGGCAAGCCCACTGTGGGGTCTCACCAAGCCTGTCCTCCCGCAGGAGTCTCGAGGTGTCTGGACTGCTCCCAGGGAAGGCCTGATCTGGAGCACTATTTATTATTCTTCGATTAGAACATTCATCATAGTTAGTGGGATAGTCTCTCCAATAATGAGAAAAACGCTCTCTACCAGTTCAGTTACCCAGAGGACGGTGACTCCTACGGGAATAGCACGAGTCCGAAGACCCCGCAGGAAGTGCTTTTCTTCCGAGGAGGCTGAGGCCGTGCCCGTGGAAAGCATCCGTTCTCTGGGCAACTGAACGGCAATCAGGACGCTATAAAAGGAAACGAGCAAAACACTTACGCTGAATGAAAGCATTCAATGGTTTTTAAATTTTGCTATTGCTGCTGTTTCTGGCTGCGAAGGTTTTAAAGATAGGGTTTGTTATCAATGCCCGTATGAAGCTTGTATCATGTTGGTAGGGTGTTGAGGACGCTCCTCAACGACCGACTGGATTCTGTTTTTGGAGTATCGGTCGTTGATGAGGCTTTTCAACTCCCTAATGGCTGTTATTTTATGTGTCTTCGTTGTTGATAGATCTTCTCAGTGCCCAATAGCTTCTGTTTCTTCTGTTTGGGTAGCTGATAGGATTGCTTGAAATAGATGCGAACTATTATCCTTATAATAAATTTAAAACGGGATTACAATTAGCAGAGAAGAGTGGAGTACCTTTCTTCGTGAAAATCTTTGACAGGGGATTTAGATACTGATTCTCCGTCTAGATTGAGATATACTAATACATAGAATAGAAAGGTCCGCATTTGGAGCGGAGGAGGCTGATAAGATGAGGAAGGCATTGATTGAGTTTCGGAATGTGTCGTTTCGCTATGAGGAGAACTCACCTTGGGTTTTGAAAAACTTATCGTTTACAATTTATGAAAATGAATTTGTTGCGATTATCGGACATAACGGTTCAGGTAAATCAACTATCGCAAAACTAGTGAATGGCCTACTATTTCCCCAACAAGGGGAGATTTTAATAAATGGTATTACCGTGAATGAAGAAACGATTTGGGATATCAGGCGGGAAATTGGGATGGTATTCCAAAATCCGGATAACCAGTTTGTTGGTGCAACGGTACAGGATGATGTAGCGTTCGGAATGGAAAACCGGGGTATTCCTCGGGAAGAGATGATTAAAAGAATTGAAGAAACACTTCAAGCTGTTCGGATGTCGGATTATCGTCTTACAGAACCGCATCGACTTTCTGGTGGCCAGAAACAACGAATCGCCATTGCGAGTGTATTGGCGATTTCACCTAAAGTGCTGATCTTAGATGAGGCGACGGCCATGCTTGATCCAAAAGGAAGAAAAGAAATCATGGATACTGTTTCGGAGTTGAGTGAACAACGCGGACTCTCGCTTATTACGATTACCCATGATCTTGCAGAAGTTGTTCAGGCGGAACGGGTTATTGTCATGAATCAGGGTGAGATATGGGCAGAAGCGACGCCGAGGGAGATTTTTTCAAAGCGTAAAGAGCTGAGAGAAATCGGGCTTGATGTCCCATTTGTCGCCATATTGGCAGAGGAATTAAAACAAGTCGATGTAAAACTTACGAAAGAACCATTAAATCAAGAGGAACTACTGGAGGAACTATGGACATTACATTCAAGAACGTGACATATATCTATCAACGTAATTCACCCTTTGAGCATAAAGCGGTCGATGACTTGTCATTCCATATTCCATCTGGCTCATTTGTAGCAATTATTGGCCATACGGGTTCAGGTAAGTCGACCTTAATCCAGCATCTGAATGGACTATCTGCCCCAAGTGAAGGGGAAGTGCACATCGGTGATTTCAAGCTGACCAACGAGGAAAAACCGAAAAACATGAAAGAACTGCGGAGTCGGGTCGGAGTGGTGTTCCAGTACCCGGAACACCAGCTATTTGAAGAGACCGTCGCAAAGGATATTGCTTTTGGACCGGAAAACTTTGGCGTCCAGCAAGAAGAAATTGAGAAACGGACGAGGCAAGTTATCCGCCAGGTGCATCTACCGGAAGAGCTGCTGGAACGCTCCCCCTTCGATTTGAGTGGGGGGCAGAAACGACGAGTTGCAATAGCTGGCGTATTGGCAATTCAGCCGGAAGTGCTCGTGCTTGATGAACCGACTGCAGGCCTTGATCCCCGAGGGCAGAAAGAAATTATGGACATGTTTTATGAATTGCATAAGCAGGAAGGCCTGACAACGATTCTCGTCACTCACAGTATGGAGGATGCCTTGAAGTATGCGGATCATATCCTGATTTTAAACAAGGGAAAGAAGTTTATGGAAGGAACCCCCGTTGACGTGTTTAGTCAAAAGGAAGCACTCCAGAGTGTCCAGCTGGATGTTCCGGAAGTCGTGGAGTTTCTGATTAAGTTCGAGAAAAAAATCGGCAAACCGATTCCATTCCATAATCAGTCGATGAAAGAACTTGCAGAAGAGATCCAGCAAGTTGTAAAAGGAGTGGATTTTCATGAGTAACTCCTTAATCATCGGTCAATATGTTCCAGGGAATTCACTCATTCACCGTTTAGATCCCCGAACGAAAATAACAATTATCTTTTTCTTTGTCTTTATCGTCTTTTTTGCAAATAATGTGCCGAGCTATGGGATTTTAATTGTATTTGCTTTAACTGCGATGTTTACGAGTAAGGTACCAATTCGTTTTATTATGAAAGGTCTAATGCCGGTTTGGTTTCTGATCGTTTTCACCTTTATTCTCCATCTGTTTGTCACGAAAGAGGGGACAGTCGTTTTTGAATTGGGGATTTTCAAGTTTTATTCGGGAGGAATTATTCAAGGGTTCGCTATCTCAATCCGTTTCTTTCTCTTGATCCTTGTTACTTCTTTATTAACATTAACGACGACGCCGATTGAGATTACGGACGGAATTGAGGATATGTTACATCCATTGAAGCGATTTAAATTCCCTGTGCATGAACTCGCGTTGATGATGTCGATTTCTTTACGCTTCATTCCGACACTGATGCAGGAAACGGATAAAATATCAAAAGCGCAAGCCTCTCGTGGGGTTGACTTCCGCACGGGACCGTTAAAAGAGCGGGTGAAAGCAATTGTCCCGTTACTTGTGCCCTTGTTCATCAGTGCATTTAAACGGGCTGAGGAGCTGGCAATGGCAATGGAAGCCCGGGGCTACCAGGGTGGGGATAATCGAACGAAATTAAGAGAATTAAAAGTTACAAAGCTCGATATAATGGGTTATATCGTCTTTATCCTCGTGGTAGCTACTCTATTTGTAACAAGAATGTATGGGTGAGGGTTGCAAGATGAGACGAATAAAATGCACGCTAGCCTATGATGGCTCGGGATTCTTTGGCTTTCAAATCCAGCCGGATAAGCGAACGGTGGCAGGTGAACTGGAGAAAAGCTTACAGAAAATGCATAAGGGACAAACCATTCGCATCCATGGTTCAGGTCGTACGGATACTGGTGTTCATGCGAAAGGGCAAGTCATCCATTTTGATTCCCCGCTTCAGTTGCCTGTGGAAAATTGGAAAAAAGCCTTAAACGCACTGCTCCCGGAAGACATTTATATAACGAAGGTGGAAATCGTCACAGATGCCTTCCACGCGCGTTTTGACGCTATAGCTAAGGAATATCATTACTTCGTGCGAACGGCGCCAGAACGGGACGTATTTAGCCGGAATTATACCTATCACTTTCCGCACGCACTCGACGTCGACAAAATCAAGGAAGCATGCACCTATTTCGAGGGAACGCATGATTTTACTACATTTTCTTCGGTGAAAACAAGTGTCAAAGGAAACAAAGTTCGTACGCTATATACTGTAAGCTGTGAAACGAAGGAGTCTGGTCTTCGCTTCATATTTCATGGGGATGGTTTCCTGTATAATATGGTTCGTATAATTGCCGGCTTCCTTCTCGATGTTGGTCAAGGAAAATGGGAACCAGAGGAAATACCAGGTTTAATCGCGGCAAAAGACCGCAGTAAAATAGGCAAAACAATCGGTCCAGAAGGTTTATATTTAATGCGGGTAGTTTATCCCGATGCAATCGTTCGTAAAACTTCTGCTGAATGAGGTTTCTTTTATAGAAAAATCAAGAGAAACCTTGACAAACCTACCCATTATGTTATATTATGATTTATGGCATTTTATTTCTAAACCATGATTAGCCCCGGAATCTAATTATGTTTTAAGAAACTTAAAATACAAAATATGAAACGGATTTTATATATATGGAGGGAAATCTATCATGCGCACAACATTCATGGCAAATGAAGCGAACATTGAACGCAAATGGCTTGTTGTTGATGCAGAAGGCAAACGTCTAGGTCGTCTTGCGAGTGAAGTTGCTACTATCCTTCGTGGAAAGCATAAACCAACTTATACTCCGCATGCAGATACAGGAGACTATGTCATCGTCATCAATGCAGAGAAAATCGAATTAACTGGGAACAAAGAGAACGACAAAATGTATTACCGTCATTCTAATCATCCAGGTGGACTGAAAGAGCGTAACGCAGCAGATTTACGTGCTAAGCACCCTGAACGTATGATCGAGCTTGCAGTAAAAGGTATGCTGCCAAAAGGTCCATTAGGAAGCAAAATGGGTAAAAAATTACATGTTGTTGCAGGTCCAGAGCATAAATATCAAGCACAAAAACCAGAAGTATACGAGCTTCGTGGGTAATCAAAGGAGGTAAATTCATTGGCACAAGTACAATACTACGGCACAGGACGTCGTAAAAAATCAACTGCACGTGTACGTTTAGTACCAGGTTCAGGTAATATCACAATCAATGGTCGTGAAGCAAGAGAATATTTCCCATATGAAACACAGCTTCTTATTCTAAACCAGCCATTAGTTGCAACAGAAACAGAAGGAACATATGACATTCTAGTTAATGTTCACGGTGGTGGATTCACTGGTCAAGCTGGTGCAATTCGTCATGGAATTTCTCGTGCGCTATTACAAGCCGATCCAGAATATCGTGCTTCATTAAAACGTGAAGGTTACTTGACTCGTGACCCTAGAATGAAAGAGCGTAAGAAGTATGGACTTAAAGGCGCACGTCGTGCACCACAGTTCTCAAAACGTTAATCTTAATAAAAACATTGATATATCAACGTTTACAGGCTATCTTACCAAAAGTGAGATAGCCTGTTTTTGATTGGGGAAAAGTTAGTGAATGTAATTTTTTTGAGAAAGTTGAGCCTTTCGCTTATGATCTGTTTTTATCCTTATTGGTTTGGGCATGTGCGGTTCGTGCCTGGAATTTTTATCTCGTCCGTCACTTTCTTCTGTGCTTTCGGTATCTTTGTTCAAGTAACTCGCCAAAAGTTTATTCAAGTTACCGTCTGCATCTTCTATGACATGCAAATATACATCGCTGTACTAACCCGTGCTTGTCCTGATCTTATTTGTATATCTTTCATTCTCGCACCAGAAGTAAAAAGCATTGATGTGTGTGTGTCTCAATCCATGTAATTTGATGTTATTCACCTTAAAATTTTTACAGGCATAATAAAGCCGATCATTTAGATAGGCTAAACGCATTGGTTTTAAATCGCTTGGCCGAGGGAATAAAAATTTTTCGACTTTTGGATTCCCGTGTTCTTCATGTAATAGTTGATTTAATTTCTTCAATTTTATTAAAACCTCGAAAGTTTCTTCATCCAAACTAATCGCTCGAATACTATTTTTAGTTTTTGGTCGTAAGAGTCGATGGACTCCATCAATCCGTATCAAATTTTTAGTAATATGCAACTCCTTCTTTTCCTCGCATAAATCAGTTTCAAGCAATGCGCCCAATTCACCTTTACGGATTCCAGTATATAGCAAGGTTCGAAACATGGCGAACTCCCGGCAAGGAAATTCCTGTTCTGAACGTTCTAGGAAGTAGTTGACTGTTTCATGATCCCAAAACTCCACTCTTTGGTCCTCATCTGAACTGCTATATCCGTAATTTGTTCATCTAAAATTAAATACAGTAATTTAAGAGTGCGAAAATATTAATTATAGCACTCTGTTTTTTTATGTTACTAAACAGAACTACTACTTGCTGGTTAAAATCGGACATTGTTAATTCACAAGTTTATTTAAATAACCCCTCCTAATAAAGAAAAAGCTTATTATAAACAGCAGTAAAAATATACCTAAGCCCATTGCTGTTAGTTGATAAAATACCAATGAGATATGGTTATGCATGCCGAGCAACGTTGCAAATAAAATAAAAGCTGCTATTGTAAAAGGGATAAAAATTAAGGTAGCCAGCTCTTTTGTTACAACAGATGTTAATTCTTTAATGGAATAACCAACTTTTCTAATGCCTGAAAATTTTTCTCTTTCCCGTTCAAGCGATGTTTGGAGGTAAAAATAAAGAATACTCATTGCTGCGCTCATAAAAATCAGACTAAGCATAAAACCAATGAAGAACATAATGCTTTTTACAAACTTCTCTGCTTCATATAATTCAATTTTCGAAGCCATTAAGCGTATATCCGGTTCTGTAGTAATTTTTGATAAAATCGTTTTAGCCACATGGACCTTGTTTGTCCAATCATCCAATTCATAAGCAAATATTTTATAATCTGGATACTCAATTGTTTCATATACTTCATCAGGAACGATATAATATACATTTTGCAACTGGGATGTTAAAATATTTCTTTTTTCTATACCCGTAAATTCAAGGTTTCCAAATGGGTAATCATGAATGGACTCTTTGTCAGGGGAAACACCTTCTTGACCAGCTGCAACAAAATACTCATTATCGTTTAGCGTTATAGGCTTATGCTGGCCAAGTTGATTGAAATTCGAAACGGACATAAAAGCAATCCTACGATCTTCATCCGTTTTAAAGCCAGAATAGTATGCTTCATAATTACCTGCTCTATCTAAGGACTCTTCTATAAATGCTATATCTTTCCGAGCTTCTGATTCGTTACCGGGGTAAGAAGTATATTGGAAACTATAAGGATATAACCCTTCTGTTTTTTCCTCTACGCTGTAGTAAGAGCTGTATAGTACGCTTGTACTTATAAAGGCACCTAATAGTAAGACGGTTAATAAATAAATGATATGGGCATGTGAACGCCCATTTGCCTTTAAGTTAGAAACAAAAAGCATATTAGTTTTTCTAAAATACGATGGATGCTTTTGCCATAAACGAATGGCTAATAACATTCCTTGTGTGACTGTAAAGTAAATGGCTAATAACAGACTAATAAATAACGCAATGTAAGAAATAATTCCAGAGGGATCCACCCAATTCAATTCCTTCATCATGGAAAAGAGCAAGAACACACTAACGATGATGGATAGGATTAATTTAATTGGTGCAGGTTTAATCAGCTTTTCTTGTGTAATATCTGCTTTTAATAGTTGAACAATTTCTTCATTTTTAATCATACGTGTCATTAGTTTAGTAACAATTAAGAATAACAGAGAAAATAAAACAATTGTTATTAGGATGGCTTGAATTGGGACATACATGTCAAAGATTTCCGCACGTAAGATCTTTTTGGCAACCATTAAAAATAAAGGTGCAATAATAAGCCCACACACAATAGCTGTGATAATTGCTACACCAGCAATGATCATATTTTCTCTAAAAACTATTTTGCGGATTTGCTTCATGGAAGCACCCACCATCATAAAGGTTCCTAGCGTTTTCGTTTTCTTTTTCAAAAAAGCGAATAACGAATAGATGATAAAGACAATAGAAAAAATATAAATAAAGAAGCTAGCTAGTACCATTGTTACTCCTAGTGTACTTGTTGTATCCAATTCCGACATCATTGGATGAAAAGCTGTAATTGAAAACATTAAAAAAACTAATATAGAAAACACACTGCTTAAAAAGTAGGAAATGTATGTCGACTTATCCCGTAAAATATTTTGAACAACAATATGATTAAAATTCATGCTGCCCACCACCTAGAAATGTGAGTGTGTCCATAATTTCTTGGTAAAATTGCTGTTTGTTTTTGCCTCGATGTATCTCGTTATAGAGAATACCGTCTTGTATAAAGATGACACGCCCCGCAAAACTGGCAACGTATGCATCATGTGTCACCATTAAAATGGCTGTATTAAAGGTTTTATTTATCGATTCAAATAATGTCATTACACCATTCACAGATTTAGAATCCAAGTTTCCAGTCGGTTCATCTGCTAATAATAATGTTGGATTATGAATAACCGCCCTTGCAATCGCCACACGTTGCTTCTGTCCACCAGAAATTTCAAACGTTCGCTTTTTTAATATTTCCTCAATCCCTAAAAATTCAACGACTTTCTCTAAACTCTGTTTCATTTCTTTCTCTGTTACGGAATCAAGTGTTAAAGGTAGTAATATATTCTCCTCTACTGTCAATGTGTGGACAAGGTTAAAGTCCTGAAATACAAAGCCTAATTCTGTACGTCGAAACCTTGCTAATTCATCATCATTTAATTTATACGGATCTTTTGAATTGATTATGATTGAACCATTCGAAGGGCGATCGATGGTGGAAATGCAATTAAGGAAGGTCGTTTTTCCACTGCCAGACGGGCCCATCACCGCAACAAATTCTTTCTCCCCTAAATGAAAATCGATGCCTTTTAATGCTTTATATGTGATTTCTCCCGTATATTCTTTTTGTAGTTGCTTTACATTTAAAATTGTATCTGTCATTACGGTTTCACTCCTTGGTGTTCTTTGATACATAGTATAAACAAACCGCTCTCCCCATAAAATCTTTGAACATGACAGCAATATGACAAAATTGTCATATTCAAAAACGGCTACCTTATTTGGCAGCCGTCATACTTCCGGAAAAATCAATCATAAAGATCGTTTCATTATGAGCAGAGGATAACTTATATGGATGATGCAGTGTAGAAAGTATTTTCTTAACTAAATATAGTCCGATACCAGTCGCTTCACCTTGGATGCGTCCCTTTGTTCCAGTGTAAAACAATTCAAACACACGGTTAATTTCACTTTCTGGTATCGCTTCGCCTTTGTTCTTGATCGATAACTGACTATTTTCATAACGAATGAGAACGAAGGATTTTTTTTCACCATATTTGACTGCATTACTTAATAGCTGGTAGATAACAATCTTAAGCCATTTACGATCAGAATAAATTAAGATATTTTCTTCAATTGTACTTTTGGGGTATACTTCCATCTCAATAAAGTAATCTTTTAAATCGTTAGCTACTTCTTGGACTAAACTTTTTAAGGATATCGGTTCAATCTTTAGATCAGCTAATAATTGGGATGATCGGCTATAAGTTAATAGTTGATTTAAAGAGAAATTCACTTTATCGCATTCTTTTTTTACCTTTTGCCATTCTAGGAATAAATTGGGTTCCCTTACTTGATTTGTTTGTATAAGTAATTGAATGACAGAAAGCGGTGTTTTCATTTGGTGAACAGTTTGGGAAATCATTAGTTGCTGTTCATGTAGGAAATCTTTGTGTTCATCCTCTTTTGAAAGAAAAAGGGACTGAATTAACTGCATTTGATTTGCATATGCCTTTTCAACCGGGGCTTGGGGATGGTGAATCAAAAAATCATCTGCTCCTATTCCCTTTCTATTCAAACGTTCATACATTTTTTTGCGTCGAATATATCGAAATAAAAGAAGAATGGCTAATAAAATGATAGCTAAAAAGATAAAGTAGGCATAATGATTGCTCAAGTCATCAAGTCGATGAATAACAATCGGCAAACAAATCATCGTTATAATGTAAAGAGCTATAAAGCTTAAATGATCACGTAAAAAAAGCTTCATAAGCTTTGCTCCGTTAATTGATAGCCAACCCCTCGGATAGTTGTTATTACCAATGATGAATGAATAGCTTCTAACCTTTTGCGTAATCGAACAATATTGACTGTTAGTGTATTTTCTTCGACGAATGTCTCATCATCCCATATGGCTGCCAGCAGCTGCTGTCTCGTCACAACATTCGGGAATGCTTCAAAAAGGACAGAACATAACTGAAGTTCCTTTATTGTCAATGTTGTCTCGTGTTCGGGTGTAAATAGTCGAATAGTATCCAAATTTAAAGTTGTATTTCCCTCTTTCAACATTCGAGTTTGCGAATCCTTCGCATATTCTCCATATACTCGACGAATTTGTCCATTTATTTTTGCTAGAACTACATCCATTAAAAAAGGTTTTGTTATGAAGTCATCTGCCCCATTTTCGATACCATACACTTGATCTAACTCACTCATACGAGCAGAAAGTATCATAATGGGACAATTAGATACTTGCCTAATTTTTCGAGACCAATAATAGCCATCAAAGGCGGGAAGATTAATATCCATTATAACAAGGTGCGGTTGGAATTCTTGGAAAGTATCAAGTACTCTTTCAAAATCCTCTACAATATAGCAATCATAATTATATTTTTCAAAATGATTCTTTAATGTATTCGCAATATTCACTTCATCTTCAACGATTAATAGTTTATACATTGCATCCTCCTGTGTATTGGTGACGAATGATCTCGCTTATTTTCTATTTTTGATCTACCATTTCAATATGATTATAGAGAAAGTTCTTTTTTTATTTCTAACAATCATTGAATTTCATATTGTCTATTTATTTTTTCATTTCATCTTCAAGGTTCGATAGAATGTTTTAAGCAATCTGAATAGAATATTTTCTATATTTTTTTGATGTTTATTCTAAAGCGGATTGATTACGACCAAGAAACAACAATATAATTTCATTATTTTCCATTTCTCCACTCCTTTCTTTGATATTTAGCACTCAATTTTAAAGTAGGAATCTAACTGGAAGTGTTGTAGATTTTTAATATAATTTTAGTTCATCGAATGAATTTCATAATTCCTAGCCCTTGTCTCCCAACAAGTTCAAGAGACGAAAAAAGAAGTACCTCCCCAAATCATGTATAATGGTAATGGACCAACAAAACCATAAAAAGACTGAAGGAGTGCTTCTTATGACCATTATACGACAACCAAGCCTATTTGGCATCCAAGAATTATACAACATGGAACCTACCCAAAAGTACGAAGCGATTATTTCTACGATA